>DATNOW010000829.1:0-3683 GCA_036703515.1 Chroococcidiopsis sp. | reverse complement strand
CACATCCTACAGAATGTCATGCTATTTAAGTCTCATTCCTAAGAGCTTCTAAGAGCCGATCAGAAATTCGTTGACCACACTCCAGGCATTGGTATGGGTCGCTTTTTTACGGGCCACAATATAATCGCAGAGATAAATGGCATCTTGAGCAATCCCCGAAAACCGCCCCGAACCCCAGGTATAAAGCCAAGGCAAACCCAAGAAATAGAGCCCCCGCACAGCCGTCACGCCGCGCTCATGACCAGGATAACCCTTGCCATCAAAGACAGGTACTTCGATCCAGCTAAAGTCAGTTTGATAGCCCGTACTCCAAATGACGGCTGTAATATTGGCCGCCTGATAGTCGATGGGCATATCTTCCTCTATGGGGTGCCACACCGGTTGATAGGGCGGCTCGACCGGGGCTTCAATCTGATGTTTTTCGATGAAAGCATCAATGCTTTTTTTGATGCTCTCGGCCACCGCATCGGCTTGATTGAGGTTGTGTTCGAGGTCGCTGCAAAATTCGAGCTTGCCGTTGCGAATACCCTTCAGTCTGCCATGAAGCTGCATCCCCTCTAGGGCAAACTGACGCAGATCAATTTCTCGCCCGCCATCGCGCCCGGTGACATAGTGATTGGCTTTACTCCTAACTTTTTCTTTTTGGGGATGGTCGTCAATCGACAGGTCATAATAGCCCATTTGATCGAGCCAATCGACCACATCTTTGCCACGATAGCGGCGGGGCGATCGCGGCGCACCCCCAACGCACAGGTGAACCTGCTTTCCAGCCAGATGCAAATCTTCGGCAATTTGACAGCCCGATTGCCCAGTCCCGACCACCAGCACTGCTCCATCGGGTAGTGATTCCGGATTGCGATATTCCGAAGAATGCAGTTGCACCACTGATTCGGGCAAGCGTTCTGAAAGCGCAGGCAGTTTGGGGCGATGGTAGCTACCCGCAGCAATCACGACTTGATCGGCCGTGTAGTCGCCTGTAGCCGTAGTCACCTCAAACTGATTTTGGGCTTCATTCTTCCGCACGCGCAACACTTCAACCCCTTCTTGAATCGGCGGGTCAAACGATGCCGCATATTCTTCAATGTAAGCAACAATTTCGTCCTTCTTCATAAACCCATTGGGGTCTTGCCCAGGGTAAGAAAAACCTGGCAGCTTACATTGCCAATTGGGGGTGACCAGACAAAAAGAATCCCACCGTTTTGCCCGCCACGAATAGCCAATTTTATTCTTCTCAAAAACAATATGATCAATGCCGCGTTCCTTTAAGCAATAGCTCATGGACAACCCTGCTTGACCGCCGCCGACAATGATGACGGAATAGTGATTATTCATTGGCTGATGTCTCGTTTGCTTAGTTGGATGTGATGCAAGATTACGAGCTACGCCAGCGATGATTTTGTGTTTTTCAATACAGAACGCTCAAGTATGACAATAAGGTCAGGGTGCAGGCGATCGCCCCCAGATCAGCACTAACATCCACCACCGCCCCACCTGTCCAAATCACTAGGCCCCCCACTTGCAAAGCCTGCCAAACCACCCCACCTCCGTGACTAATCCCAAATCCACCTCCATAATGGGTCAACGCTATTTCAGAACCCTATGCAAAACCAGCAGCCACCCTCAGGGCCGATCACCCTTGTCATTTCAGAAGTGGTAGATCCCGATCGCATCGAGCAGTATGAAGCCTGGACGAAAGGCATCAACCAAGCCGCCCAGCAGGTTGAAGGATTTATGGGCGTGGAAGTCATTCGCCCCAGGGATCACGGCTACCCTGAGTATGTGGTTATCGTTAAATTTGATACCTATGCCAACGTCCGCAACTGGCTGGTTTCACCCGTCTACCGCAACTGGATGGCGCAGTCGGATGGGCTCATTGCAGCTCGCTCTCAGCAGTATTTACCCAGCGGCTTAGAGCTGTGGTTTACATTACCCCAGAGCCTACAAAAAAAAGTTTCGCAGCCAGCGTATTACAAACAGGTAGTGGTGGGGGTATTAGGAGTTTACCCGCTGATTTTGCTGTCTAATGCACTGCTGGGGCCTTTGCTCAGCGGCTTGCCGCCGCTGCTAGGGCTATTGATCTCGGTGATTTTTGTATCGGCACTGTTGACCTATCCGGTTTTGCCGTGGCTGAGTAAAATCCTGCGGTTTTGGCTGTATCCGTCCCTATCCAAACGGCGATCGCAATAGGCAGGGTGTTCTATCAGGACGCTGTGTTCTACTAAAAATCTGCGTTCTACTAAAAACCTGTGTTCTATTCAAGAAGCCGTGTTCTATTCAAGCAGCAATTATGGATCAGCAGTTGTAGACCAGTAATCGATCAAGAAGCATCTGCCCAAGTGTTGCGCAGTTCTTGAATCCGCTCGTCGTGAGGTGATTGTGCTGTAGAAGCCATGCCATGACCTGAAGTTTTAGCAGGTCTAGCACCTTTGCGGAGAGTTTGCTTGTTTTTTGCCTTAGAAACAGCCATTGTGACGGATCTCCTGATCAGTAAGACTGGGGGAAGGGGCGATCGCCCATCGACAAGAGGCTCTAGGGAGGGCGATCGCGCTTGATTTGATCCTTCTACAGCCGCTAATCCAAATCAGGACAGCACTGAATCAAGTATGAAAAAATAGTTCAAGAAAGTGTGAAGCCGGTAGGCAAAAGCCACCGGCTCAAGATTGCAGCAAAAAAGGATTTCAGCAAATATCCATAACTCAATCTTTTTATCTTGCCATCAAAAATCAGGCTTCAGGAAAATCAGGCTTCAGGAATTTTGAGCAAGATTAATTCACCTATTTTGCTGTACTCAACCGGCCCGCCCAGGCGCGTCACCGGTCTCATTGCCGCAGTATCCACTAACCCCAAGCTATCGCGATACAGCTCATCCCGCACGTGAAATCGCAGCACCCTACCTAACACCATCGTATTGCTGCTTCCTTCCACCGGCACAATTTGAGTTACTTTACACTCCATGGCCACGGCTGCATTTACCAGCCGCAAAGGCTGCACATCCACAGAGGCGATCGCTTCTAAATGCAATGCTTCAAACTCACTCACCCCCGGAGGATAGTCAGCCGCCGTTGCCACCATAGACTGCGCCATCGCCTCATCGACCACATGACACACAAACTCGCCCACTTGCCGGATATTGCGGAGCGTATCTTTTTCGTGGGGCTCACGACGACGGGAAGAAACCGAAAACATGATCGTGGGCGGAAATCCAGCCACCGCATTAAAAAAAGAATAGGGAGCCAAGTTGCTGGTGCCCTCAGCGCTAATGGTCGAGACCCAGGCAATCGGCCGCGGGGCCACAATGCTGGTCAGCAAATGGTAAGGCGCAGGATCTACCATTTCGGCAGACACAAACGAGCGCATATTATTGGCAGGATGCATCACTTGTAAAGTTATAAAGTGTAAAGTTATAAAGTCAAGCCACACTCTAGGCTTGAGGCGATCGGTTTTCTAATAATAGGGGGATTAAGAGAAGTTCTACACCCACAAGCAGAAAAATCGAAAGCGCAAAAATAATTGTGCCAATGGCATTCAGCGATGGATCAAGGTTAAAAGCCATAAAGTTATAAATAGCCACCGGAAGCGTGGGTTGAAAGCCAGAGACAAACCAAGAAATCACAAACTCATCAAATGAGAAGGTAAAGGCAAGCAACCATCCCCCCGCAATTCCAGGCAGTGACCAGGGTAAA
>DATNOW010000828.1:0-4322 GCA_036703515.1 Chroococcidiopsis sp. | reverse complement strand
GACAGGTTAATCTTCACCTCCTGCATGGCCCCCAACATGGATGGGCTAGGGCAGGCGATCGCTCGGTATGTAGGCGATCGCCTGTCTATGGCAACAACCTTTGTTAACGACATTCCTTGGCCAGAACGCGAGGCCCGGCTGGATGTGGGTGAGATCCACGTTGGTTGGATTTGCGGCTTGCCCTACGTGTGGAAGGCTGATCAGCCAACGGCGACGGTATCCCTACTAGCCGCTCCCGTGATGGCCGGCGATCGCTATCAGGGGCGGCCCGTCTATTTTTCGGATGTGGTGGTGCAGCGCGATCGCCCCTACCAAAGTGTGGCCGATCTGCGGGGGTGCAGCTGGGCCTACAATGAACCGCGATCGCACTCTGGCTATTACGTCACCCGCGCCTATTTGGCCAGCCAGGGCTATGGGTCAGGTTTTTTTGGGCAAGCGGTAGAGTCGGGGGCCCATCAGCGATCGCTACAGCTCATTCTCAGCGGCGACATCGATGCCTCCGCCATTGACAGCACCGTGCTGGAAGTTGAGCTACAGCGTGATCCCAGCATTGCTGAGCAGATTCGGGTGATTGGCACCTTTGGCCCGAGCCCCATGCCGCCTTGGGTGGTCTCCAACCAATTGCCATCGGCCTTAGTCAGCGACCTGCGATCGCTGTTTTTGACCCTGCACACCGATCCCCATGGCCGTGCCCTGCTGGCTCAGTGGAATATGTCCCGTTTTGTGGAGGTGGGCGATCGCGACTACGACCCTATCCGCCACATGGCCAAACAGGCCGAGACCGTCAAGCTTTAGCAGCGGAGTCACAAGCCTAGCGTAGGGTGCCGTTAGCGATCGCGTAACGCACCGCCTCTAGTTAGAGAGCAGGAGAAAGATATCGTTGATCAGTCCATGCCCAACGTCTCAGGGTTAATACCTTGGGTTCTGAGGGCGTCTTGGAGGCGAGCCAGTTGCTGCTCGGCTTGCTCAGCCCGTTGGCGCTCTTGCTCGGCCCGTTGATGCTCTTGCTCGGCTTGGTGCTGCATGTCTTCTTCAGGCAGCGGCATCAGCACGCCCTCTGCGGTAAAAAAGCGCAGGATTGTGTCGTGAATTCCCAGGTATAGGCCAAGCTGCTGGCTCCAGAGGCGACCGTCAGCAGTGGGAGCGATCGCCTGATATTCGCCATCCACTAGATGAAACCCAGCAAATTCCAGGGTGTCGGGATGAAACCAAAAGTAGTCAGGCGTGCGGAATGTATCTTGGTAAATCTGCTTCTTTAAGCCCCGATCCACTGCGGCAGTGGAATCAGAGAGCAGTTCGACGATGACGTTGGGATATTTGCCATCTTCCTGCCAAACTACCCAGCTTTTGCGATCCTTTTTGACCGTTCCCAAAACGACAAAGAAGTCAGGCCCACGAAAATATTCTGACTTTTTTTGATTGGGGCTGTAGTAAACGGTTAAGTTGCCAGTGGCATAAAAATCTTGGCGATCGCGCCAGTACCACTTTAATAATCGGAGCAACAGATCGATTTGATCGCGGTGCAGGTCAGATTCCAAGGGGGGTTCGTCACTCCACAGGTCGCCGGGTGGAAACTGGATATCCTCTGAGATGGCGTCTTGAGTCCGTTCTGAGGCAAGCATAGCGCAACGGTTCCAAGGAATTTAGCGTCAGCCCTTGATCTTCTGGATCGTCTTGCAGGCGGGCAAGATGCCCGCACCACATTCTTGTCCTCGCTTACTTGCCAAAACCCTTACCGCGTGACGCCGTTGGCTTGCAGACGCAGTTTTGAAGCTGTTTTAGCAGGGCATCGTGGTCGAGGTTTTGGCCAATCAGCACGATTTGGTTTTTAGGGCTGCCTTTCCACTCGTCATCGTCGAGGGTAAAGCGCTTGCCGCTGAGATGGAAGATGTGGCGTTTGGGGGTGCCGTCTTCAAAGCTGCTTTCATCAAACCAGAGCAGCCCTTTGGCGCGAAACACCGATGCCGGCATCTGATTGTCGAGGAAGTGCTGAAATTTCTTGATCGCAAAGGGGCGATCGCTCTGGAACGAGACCGACGTGAACCCATCGATCGCCAAGTGGTCAGAATGGGCATGGTCGTGGTGGGCATGATCGTGATGATCGTGGGTGCAATGCCCGTGGTCATGGTCGCAGGCTGAGTGATCGTGCTCGTCGTGTGCGTCATGAGCATCATGGTCATGGTGGGCGTGAGCCGAGTGATCGTGCCCGTGATCGTGATGATCGTCGTGGCCGTGCTCATGATGATCATGGCCGTGGTCGTGCCCGTGGTCATGCCCGTGATCAGACTTGGCCGCGTCGTCTTTGAAGTAGCGATCGGACTCAAACAGACCAACGCTGAGAATCAGCGGCAGCGGCGCATTGGCTTTGGTCGTGCGAAGGATTCGGGCCCCTTCTTTGACTTCGCGAATTTTAACTTCGAGTAAATCGAGGTCGGCTTCATCAACCAAGTCCGCTTTGTTGAGCAAAATGATATCGCCGTAAGCAATTTGGTTGTAAGCGGCCTGGCTGTTAAATAAATCGAGGCTGTAGTTTTCGGCATCAACCACGGTGACAATGGAGTCGAGCCGGGTTAGGTCGCGCAGTTCCGTGCCCAAGAAGGTCAGCGCTACGGGCAGGGGGTCAGCCAGCCCCGTCGTTTCGACGACGAGATAATCAATCCGGTCTTGGCGTTCGAGGACGCGATAGACCGCTTCTAGCAGGTCGTTGTTGATGGTGCAGCAAATGCAGCCGTTGCTCAACTCGACCATATTGCTATCGTCGCCATCGACGTTGACAATCAGCTCATTGTCGATGCCGATTTCGCCAAACTCGTTGACCAATACGGCGGTTTTTAGCCCCTCTTGGTTCGACAAAATATGATTGAGGAGGGTGGTTTTGCCGCTGCCCAAAAAGCCCGTAATGATGGTGACGGGCATGCCCCGCTTGATGTCATCGAGGGGCTGGGATTGGGGTGTAACTGCTGACTGCATAGGTGACACGCAAAAAACGTCTGGCGATGTTAACGAATTGATGGAAGTGGCAGCGTATTGTGGAAATACGCGCGTTATCTCTTGAAGATAACCCCATTATTGCGTATCTACATTACAGTTTGTGGAGATGCAGCGGAGATGCAATGGCCGATACAAGTCTGATGTCAGAGAGAACAAATCAATCTTTGACCCAATCATGACTAATTTGACCGTACACTTGACCTGCACCGCTTGATTTTTGTTTGATTTCTGTACTCGATCATGACCTTAACGCTATATAGCACGCTGACCCGCCGCAAGGAGACCTTTGAACCGCTAGAACCCGGTAAGGTCAAGATCTATTGCTGTGGTGTGACGGTGTACGACTTTTGCCACCTCGGTCATGCGCGGTCTTATATCGGTTGGGACACGGTGCGGCGCTACCTCCAGTGGCGCGGCTATGAGGTGCGCTATGTGCAAAACTTTACCGATATTGACGACAAAATTATCCGGCGATCGCAGGCGGAGGGGCTGCCCTGGGATGACGTGACCGCGACCTACATCCAGGCCTATCTAGACGATATGGCCCGGCTCAATATTCTGGCTGCCGACGACTATCCCAAAGCGACCGACGTGATCCCGCAGATTATTGCGTTCATCCAGCAGCTGATCGAGCGGGGCTATGCCTATGCCGTCGCGGGGGATGTGTACTATGCGGTCGAGCGCTTTCCTGACTACGGGCAGCTATCGGGGCGCAAGATTGACCCGACGGATGCAGGGGCGAGCGGCCGCCTCGATGACGAAGCCGAAGCCAAAAAGCGCCACCCCCTCGACTTTGCCCTGTGGAAGGGTGCCAAGCCGGGTGAACCTTGGTGGGATTCACCCTGGGGCAAGGGGCGGCCGGGCTGGCACATCGAATGTTCGGTGATGGTGCGCGATCGCCTTGGGGATCACATCGATATCCACATGGGCGGGCAAGATCTGGTGTTTCCGCACCATGAAAACGAGCTGGCCCAGTCGGAGGCACTCGTCACCAAGCCGATGTCCCGCTACTGGATGCATAACGGCTTTGTTAACATCAGCGGTGAGAAAATGTCGAAATCCCTCGGCAATTTCACCACAATCCGCTCGCTGTTGGATTCGGGCGTGGCACCGATGGTGCTGCGGCTGTTTGTGCTGCAAGCTCACTACCGTAAGCCGATCGACTTTAGCGATGAGGCGATCGCCTCGGCCCAAAATGCGTGGGAAACTCTGCGCGAGGGTTTGCAGTTTGGCTATAAGTACGGGGCGAAGCTGGGCTAAACCGACGTGGACGATGCTTCCTTTGGGCAGCCCAGCGCCATGCGCATTGCCGACGACAGTGAGGCTGTGCT
>DATNOW010000827.1:0-2941 GCA_036703515.1 Chroococcidiopsis sp. | reverse complement strand
CACATCGGTGCGCCCCTACCGAGAACTGGGCTGATTAGCAATTATTGAATTCGCACGCCTTAGCGCATGGTGACAAACTCTTCGGCTGCGCTGGGGTGAATGCCGACGGTGGCGTCAAAGTTGGCTTTGGTGGCTCCCATTTTGAGGGCGATCGCTACCCCTTGGATGATTTCGGCTGCATTATCCCCCACCATATGAGCACCCAAAACGCGATCGCTTTCTTGATCGACCACCAGTTTCATCAGCGTTTTTTCGTCTTTGCCCGCGAGGGTGTAATACATCGGGCGGAAGCGACTGCGATAAACCTTGATGCGCTCGGCCCCATACTGGGCGATCGCGTCAGATTCTGTGAGCCCGACTGTGGCTGCCTCTGGGGTGGTAAAGATCGCTGTGGGAATGTTGTCATAGGCCATCGTCCGCGACTTGCCGCCAAACACCGTATCGGCCAGGGCCCGCCCTTCGTTGATGGCCACCGGGGTGAGTTGCACCGCGCTGCTGCAATCACCCACCGCATAGATATGCTCTTCGGCGGTGCGGTTATAGCGATCGACCGTCACCACGCCCTCGGCGTTGACCTCGACCTTGGTATTTTCGAGCCCCAAGTTGTCGGTATTGGGCTTGCGACCCAGGGCCGCTAAGCTGACGGCATCGGCCAAAATCGTTTCTTCGGCGTCGGTAGTGACGGCAATGCTGACGCCACCGCCAACATCACCGTCGGTTTTGGTAATGCTTAGCCCCATCGTGTTGGGGATAATCCGAATGCCGTGCTGGCTCATGGCATCTTGAATGGCGATGCGCAGTTCATGGTCAAAGCCGCGCAAAATTTTGTCTTGACGGATAACTTGAATCACCTCGGTGCCAAGGCCGTGCAGCAGGCAGGCAAACTCAGAGGCGATGTAGCCACCCCCCAGCAGCACAACCCGCTTGGGCTGGGTTTTAAGCTCAAACAGTCCATCGGAAATCAGCGCATGCTCAATGCCGGGGATATTGGGGCGCACAGGGCGACCGCCCACGGCGATCAAAATTTTGTCGGCGGTGACTTTATCGTCACCCACTTGCAGCGTGTGGCTGTCGATAAACCGCGCCTGCCCGTTAAACAGACGCACTTGAGACTTATCGAGCATCGTTTGGTAGATGCCGTTGAGGCGAGTCACCTCGGCATTGACGCGGGTGATCATCGTCTCCCAGTTGAGCGTGCTGTGGACTTCGCTCCAGCCATAGCCTGGGGCATCAGACATCAGCGCCGGAAACCGTGAGGCGTAGACCATCAGCTTTTTTGGAACGCAGCCGCGATTGACGCAGGTGCCCCCCAGTCGATCAAATTCGGCAATGCCAACTTTTGCTCCATATTCAGCGGCACGGCGGGCTGTAGCGATGCCCCCAGAGCCTGCACCAATCACAAATAAATCAAAATCGTAGTTCATAGTTGCGGTGTGGGAGTTGCGTTAAAGGGGATTACGTTACGGGGGGCTTTATGGGGGGTGCTTTATGGGCCTGTTGCGATCGCCCAATCACGTAGGATCGTGAATTAAATAATTTCTATCAGCCAAGTTTTTTGTAGGGGCGCACAGCGTGCGCCCTCACCCAGGAATTTCAGATGATTACATCCAGGATTCCTCGGTTGTTTGCAGGCTGTGTGGCCATTCAGCCATCAAAAAGCTGGAGCAGGTTGGCAACACCGCTCCAGCCTTCAATCTTGGGTGGATTTTTGTGAGCTGGATTCCCGAGAACCGAATTTCCGAGAACCGGAATTCCAAACTCACCTTAGCCGATTAACTGTGGAACCAACTTTCTGGAACCGACTTGCTTGGAACCGACTTGTTTGGAACCAACTCTAGCCGACAAACGCCAGGCGAGGAGCGGTTTCTGCGGGGCGCTCAGTGCCTTTGAGGTATGCCAGCACGGTGTCTGCATCGGATACTTCAAAGGGGTCAACCGGGCAGTTGTCGCCAAACTCAGGCTCAACAAAGATTTTCTCAATTGCGAGGTCGTTGACCACCATGGCATAGCGCCATGAACGCATGCCAAAGCCGAGGTTCGACTTATCGACGAGCATCCCCATTTTGCGGCTAAATTCGCCGTTGCCGTCGGGCAGCAAAAACACGTTCTTCGCGCCTTGCTGTTTGCCCCACTGGAACATCACAAATGCGTCGTTAACCGACAGACAGATGATGCTGTCTACACCCAGCGCTTTGAATTCTTCGTAGAGTTCTTCGTAGCGGGGCAGGTGGGTCGAAGAGCAGGTTGGGGTAAAAGCACCGGGGAGCGCGAACAACACTACTTTTTTGCCAGCAAAGATTTCTTTGGTGGTCAGGTCTTGCCAGCGATAGGGGTTAGGGCCCTCAACAGACTCATCGCGGACACGAGTTTTGAACACAACATCAGGAACGCGAGTAATAACAGTCATGAATACCTCTTAATTTGCGTTAATTTGCGCGAAAGAAACCGTCTGGGGATTGCATGAACTCCATCTAATCCCGATGTATATCAGAATAATTCTGAGATACGAATAAGTCAATAGTCATAATTACCCATTAAATGGAGTGGCTTTTATTTCATTTGAGTTCTCAGAGTAGAGTGATTATAATAAGAGAGCTGCTGTTGTATTCAATCCAGGTTCAATCCCAGTTCAATTCAAATTCAATCCAAAATTTGCCCGAGCGGGGAGGCTGTACCCGTTCATCCGCTATAATCTTCAATTCTGTTTTTTGCACTGTTTTCTAAACTATTTTTCGCACTTGCTATGTCGCCGTCCTCTTCCAATGCCGTCGTTGAAACCCTCAAGTCAAAGGGGCTCCGCGTCACGCCGCAGCGATTTGCGGTCTACGCCAACCTGCTGTCGCGCAATGACCATCCCACCGTTGAGCAACTGCTGAGCGATCTCAACAAAGATGCGCCAATGTCGTCGCAGGCTACGGTTTATGCGGCGCTGCAAGCCTTG
>DATNOW010000826.1:0-2408 GCA_036703515.1 Chroococcidiopsis sp. | reverse complement strand
ATCCCAAATTTGATCTGGTGGGCAAGGGTTATCTCCCGCTAGGGTTGCTGGAGTATGAGTCGGCTGCTCTCGCCCTCTTAATCCTGGCAATAGTGCATGGCTATCAAGACGCAGGGGCACAAACACCTCTTCGAGTAAGAGGGTTTGGGTATCGTCATACTGGGCTACACCTTCGGGTTTATATTGCTGGCAATCCCACGCTTGGCATTGCAGATATTTGGCTTCTCCACGCAAAATGGTGGAAATCATGAGATTTTCCGCAGCTTGCCCAACGGCCTCGCCCGTCCATTCTGCCCCTCGCTCAATTCTTTTATGGATCGGTTGCAGCAGCTTTGCGCCATAGGAAAGCATCACCCCAATCCCGGCCGAGGCTATAGCCTTAGGGATATCGCTAGCAACCAATAAAAACCATGCGGCTCCAAGCCCTCCGCCCGTAATCCCGCCCGGTCGAATTACTTTAATTAAAATCTCGACAATTTGCTCACTCAGCGGTGGTTTAGGGGTGGGGGCTGACGGCTGATTCAGCGGCTGATTCATGGGGTAGGCGACTAGGAGCAGACTAAAATTCTCTTTATTGTGGCTTATCTTGTTGCAGATCGTCGCTCACGGTGACAACGCGCCCATCTACTATCTCGCATACCATCTCAGCAGCCAAACTGCTTCATAGTCATACTTAGTCATGCCTACAGGATGAGACCAGTTCATCCAATGGGGGGATGAGTGCGATCGCGTCAGCGTGGCACAGTCAAACTTATACCCCCACACCCGCACATCAACCGCAGCAACTCATTCGTGGCTGCCCGCAGCCCGACCTCAGGATGTGCCAATCAACCCTAATCATTCCCTGCCGCTTATGCCACCGTTTACCACCCAACTGCGCGTCCCCCACTACAAAATGGACGCCTTCGGCCACATCAACAACGCTGTTTATCAACATTACCTAGAGCAATCGGCCATCGAACATGCCGCCAGCCTCGGATTTTCACCCAAGCGCTGCCTCGAACTGGGCGGCACCTTCATCATGCGGCGGGTCGTGATCGATTACCTCAGCCCCACCGTTGGTGGCGATCGCCTTGCTATCACCACCTGGCTCAAAGAAATGCGCGGCTCGCGGGCAATTCGCGCCTACGAAATTCGCCGCAACGGAGAAAACAACCCCTCCGTCATCGCCGAAGCGCTGTGGATCTGGGTAGATGGGCACACCATGCGCCCCCGCGCCATCCCCGGCGTTGTGGTCGATGCCTTTGCCCGCCTGCCTGCAACGGCCATCGTTTAGGGCATCACCACCAAAAAATTGGGCACCCATCTTACTAGACAGGTGCCCAATAACAGCATTAGCTAGGTCAAACCCTGACTACACCAGTTCAGAACGACGCACGGCCGGTTGCGGCGGCTGTGGTTGGAACTGGAACAGCGAGTAGACGACATTTCGACGGATATTGGTCATCATGTCGAGGAACAGTTCGTACCCTTCGCTCTTGTATTCGATCAGCGGATCTTTTTGACCGTAGCCGCGCAGCCCTACCGATTCGCGCAGTGCGTCCATTTGCTGCAGGTGTTCGCGCCACAGGGTATCAATCTGCTGCAAAATAAAGAACCGCTCGGCCTGCCGCATCAGCCCGGCATTGACCTGATCGACCTGGGCTTCTTTGAGGTCGTAGGCAATGCGGACTTGCTCATGCAGGAAGGTCTTGATTTCGCCGATGTTGAGGTCTTCAAGCTGGCTGGGTTCCATGTCAGCCAACAGGTAGACAAACTCTTTCACCTTAGAAACCAGCTTGTCGAGCTCCCATTCTTCTGAGGGCAGGTCGGTGTTGACGTAGGCGTTGACAATGTCATCCATTGTGAGCTCGCCATACTTGATCACCTGCTCTTTTAGGTCGAGTCCTTCTAATACGCGCCGCCGCTCGGCATAGATGGCTCTACGCTGGTTGTTCATCACCTCGTCATACTCAAACACCTGTTTACGGATGTCGTAGTAGTAGGTTTCGACCTTTTTCTGCGCGCCTTCCAGCGATCGCGTCAGCATTCCCGACTCGATCGGCATGTCTTCTTCCACCCGGAAAGCGTTCATCAGCCCAGCGACGCGATCGCCCCCAAAGATCCGCAGCAGGTTATCTTGCAAACTGAGGAAGAACTTGGTTGAACCTGGGTCACCCTGCCGTCCTGCCCGACCGCGCAGCTGGTTGTCAATCCGGCGAGACTCGTGACGCTCTGTACCGATTACGTGCAAGCCACCCAGGGAAATCACTTCTTCGTGTTCCGCGTGGGTAAACCCTTCGTAGGTTTTGCGAATCAGGTTATACACTTCCCGCAGTTTGAGGATCACCTGGTCGTCTGAGGGCGCTTTCTCAGCGGCAGTAGCCACGATATCTTCGGCTTGCAGTTCGGGCAGCGATTGCAGCCCA
>DATNOW010000825.1:0-7404 GCA_036703515.1 Chroococcidiopsis sp. | reverse complement strand
CCTCGACGAACGTAAGCTGCGCCAGATCTTGATCAATCTGCTGGGTAACGCGCTCAAATTTACCCCCCAAGGGCGGGTGACTGTGCGCCTATCGACGATTCCCGTAGCCAAACGGGCCACCCCAGACCCGTCACTCGCCGCGTCTTCTCCCGTCGCGTCTTCTCCGGTCGCGTCTTCTCCGGTCGCGTCTTCTCCGGTCACGTCTTCTCCGGTCACGTCTCCCCCCCAGCCGGAGTCGGTGCAGCTGCTATGGGAAATCGAAGACACCGGAGTCGGGATTGCCCCCAACGAGCTCGACAGTATTTTTGAGGCCTTTGCCCAAGCCCAGGCTGGGCGGCAAATCGAGCAGGGCACGGGTCTAGGGCTGGCCATCAGCCAGCGATTTGCCCGGCTGATGGGCGGCAATCTGTCTGTACGCAGCACGGTGGGACAGGGCAGCACGTTTACGCTGCAACTTCCAGGACGTGTGGTAGAAGAGGCGATCGCCTCTCCTCCTCCATCGAGTCGCCAAAGCATTCAGCTCGCCCCCGGACAACCCACCTATCGCATTTTGGTCGTAGACGACCATCCACTCAACCGTCGCCTGCTGGTCAAGCTGCTGTTTCGGGCAGGGCTAGAGGTCAAGGTGGCCGCCGATGGTCAAGCCGCCGTGCAAATCTGGCAAAGCTGGTCGCCACACCTGATTTGGATGGATCTACGAATGCCAATCATGGATGGCTATGAAGCCACCCAGCAGATTCGAGCCGCCGAGCAGATGCGGCCCAGCGACGCCCCCAATGCACCAGCCCGGACGGTGATCATTGCCCTCACGGCCCAGGCGTTCACCGATGAACGCGATCGCACCCTAGCCATTGGCTGCGACGACTACGTCACTAAACCCGTGCAAGAGGCGGTGCTGTTTGCCAAAATGGGCGAACATCTCGGTCTGCGCTATGAAACCCAGCCCTAAAGCCGCTATCGGCTATAGCGAAACTTAAACACCAAAATAATCAGGGTCAACACCAGGGTCGTGCCATTGGCCACAATCACGGGCAGCGAAGCAATGCACAGCCCATAAATTAGCCACAGCAAAATACCCAGGGTAAAGGTCACTAGCCAGCTTAGCGAAATATCGCTGGCCGAGCGCGATCGCCAGGTCTTAAATAGCTGCGGCAAAAAAGCGATCGTGGTTAAACCCCCAGCGACCATCCCAAGCAGATTAATCCAATCCATAGCAGGTCGGCGATCGCCTCTTTAAAAGATGTGTAAAGCCAGCTTCACTCAAACCTCGTCATCCACTGGCACCACCGAGTAAGACTGCCGCTTCAACTCTGACAGAGGCGTCTCTAGGGGTTGCTCTAGCCTGCGCCCTTCGAGATTGACTGGCGGCAGTGCGCTCAGTGCATTAGTGCCAACAATCCCGCCAGAGATGACTATTTTGAACGCATCTTCCACCGAGATCGACAGGTTAACCACCTCCGATTCGGGCACCACCGCATACCATCCGGTGGTGGGGTTTGGCGTCGTAGGAACAAAAACGCTCAGCATCGAGCCAGAAGCCGGGCCCTGTAAATCCAACGCCAGAGTTCCGGTAACAAAGGCGACTGCCCAGATACCGCGCCGGGGATATTCTATCAAGATGACTCGTCGAAACTTGCCGCTAGTATCCTTGAGCAAGGTTTCTAGAAGCTGCTTCAGGGTCTTGTAAACTGCCCCAGCGAGCGGGATCGCTTGCAGCACGCGCTCGCCAAAGTCAAGCAGCCACCGTCCGACAATGTTGCGGGCCATCAAGCCGATCAGCAAGATGCAAAACATGGGCACGGCTAGCCCAATCGCCAAATTAAGCAAGACCCCCAAAACGGGATGCAGATCGATGAAGGGGTTGAGCTGCTTAGGGATACGAGTGAGAAACCTGATGACCCAGTTGGCAATGGTGAAGGTTAGCCAAATTGTCGTCGCCAGTGGGATCACCACCAGCAACCCAGCAATAAGGTCATTTTTGAGGTCTTGCTTAAGGCGTTGCAGCACGGACGAGTGATTCTCCTTGCAGTAGATGAGAGCAGTGGGTGAGAGGAGAGCGCAGCTAAGGCGCTAAGGGCGATCGCCCTCCATAGATAGGCTGGTAGAACTCCAATCTAACAGCTTATCTAGACATTTTGTTCAGCCACCTAAAAAGAGACATTGGGCTGGAGTCGCTGCTATTGGTTAACTGTAGGTTGGCTATTTTTTTAATATACAACCTCAAGTATTGTAAAGAATCATTTCTAATTCGTTAGCCTGTGATTTATCAATCGGCGATTTATCCACCTGGGATCGCTCAGCCTGGGAGGTCAGCCTGGGATCGCTCAGCCTAGGATTTATCAGCCTAGAATCTAATTCAAGCGACGCCCCAATCGGATTATTTGCGATAAACCGGCAGCGTAAAGTGAAAGCAACTGCCCTGGTTGGGCACCGAATCTACCCAGATTTGCCCATAGTGAGCCCGCACAATCCGCTGGCAGAGCGATAGCCCAATGCCATAGCCTTCTTTTTCGACGTCGCGTTTGAGCCGAAACCGATTTTCAAAAATGTGGTTTTGATTTTCTTCGGGGATGCCTGGGCCCGTATCGCAGATGCTCACCTGCACCTTTTGGGTCGTGCGGTGCAAGACCGAAATTTGAATCGTGCCGCCCTCTGGGGTGTATTTGATCGCGTTATCAAGCAGGTTAATCAACACCTGACCGACGCGTTCGGGATCGGCATAAACGGCGGGCAGATCGCTGGGGATATCGGTTTTGACCGTTTGCGATTTGGGCTGAAACTGTTCACTCAAACGCTGGAGCACTTCGACGCAAAGCCGGTTGAGATCCATCTTCTGCGGCTGAATTTGAAATTCGGCACTCTTGCCTTCAGCGGTTTGCAAAACGTCGGTAATCATCCGATCGATGGCTTTGGTTTGCGTCCGCGCATGTTTGAGCAACTGCGACATCATCTCAGGGGTAATGCGGCTATTTCGGCCCGCAATTTTGGGCTCGATGCCTAACTCTAAGGTTTCGAGCGCAATCGATGTCGCCGTTAAGGGGTTACGCAGATCGTGAGCCAGCATCGCAATCAGCCGGTCTTTAAATCGCAATTGCTCCTGTAGCTCTTCTTTTTCTTGCTTGAGCTGAAAAATTTCGTCAGAGAGGCGCAGCAGTTCCGCTAAATGCGTCACGGGCTGCGCTGTACTTTTAACAGTGCTATTAACGACGCTTTTGACGGTGGGGGCGATCGCCTCAGAGGTATAGCTCGACTCGCTAGCCTGCTGGGCCGACTGCTGCCAGCGAATCCACGATGTCTTGATTTGCTCTAGCAGATTACTGCCTGCCAGCGTTTGCTTAGGTTCGGGATGGACTTTGATCAGCGTCGGGGTGGCGATCAGCTTAAAATGCTCAGCCAAATGGGGCTGCTCCCCAACATCCACAATTTGGAGATCAAACGCCTGATTGGCTCCCAGTTCCTTGATGCAATCGCGAATCTGGCGAATCTTTTCAGTAGAGTTGGGACGTTTGTCCACAAACAGTAAGAGCTGCAAAGGTACTTCAGAACTCATGGGTCGCCTTAGTGATACCTCCATGCAGCCTTCGGCTAGATCAAAACGTCAAATGATTGGCAAGAACCAGACTAGGCAAGAATCAGACAGTAAGCGCGGCGGCAGAGCTACAGCGCTGCAAAGACGATTCATCCGATCAACAGTCCTCAAAATTGCGGATTCAACCCGCCGCAATTTTCGGTGCGGTGCAGTAGACCAGGATTAGCATCTACCCACAGCCATCACGGAGAGCCCTGTGCGATCGCTAAATGCCTTTGACGATTGAGTTAATCTTAGCTTTTTCTTTAGTATTTATCTATTTGACTCCGCAAACGGTCATGAACCGGCCGAGGGCGATCGCCACAAAGCCCCTCGCCAAAGGCGTTATCGCGCTATTTAGACTACTCCGGCAAGCCCGCCTAAACAGAGCACAGCGGTGCTGACAAAACCTAGGTCAACGCTCCCAGCGACCGGAAGCCCCCCAATCGCCGTACTTACATTAACAAGAACTGTTAGCTTCGCTAAAATAGATAGGTAATACTGATAATTATTCCAGCAGTCCCAACCTTGATAGATGTTTTTTGCAAACGACGTGCATAGAATAAGCTGAATGGCAGAGTGCAGATTTTAGGGACAGCACACAGCAGCACACAGCAGATTGCTAGATTCGATGCTCCAACGAGCGGTGTTCTCGGCGTCAGACACCGCATCACGTTCAAACACACATCAAACACACAAAAGTTGGGCAGCGTTAATCTACGATCCTAAATGCAAGCAATCGAGCAAGCCATAGTGTTGGCTAAGTTGGGCGGAGTTGACGGGGTTTAGAGGTATGCGAATTCTGGTGCTGGCGTGGGAGTTTCCCCCCCGAATCGTGGGCGGGATTGCTCGCCATGTGTCAGAGCTTTATCCCGAAATCGTTAGGTTAGGGCATAGCGTCCATGTGCTGACGGTGGAGTTTGGCCAAGCCCCCCACTACGAAATTGTTGATGGCGTAGAGGTGCATCGCGTCCCGGTGGCCGGCAGTCACAACTTTTTCCATTGGGTTGTGAACATGAACGACAGCATGGGGCAGCACGGCGGCAAGCTAATGCAGGAGGATGGCCCGTTTGACCTGATCCACGCCCATGACTGGCTAGTAGGAGACGCGGCGATCGCCCTCAAGCACCTATTTAAAGTGCCGCTGATCGCCACCATCCACGCCACCGAGTATGGCCGCCACAACGGGCTACACAACCCCACCCACCACTACATTGGCGACAAAGAAAAACGCCTGGCCCACGACGCTTGGCGCGTGATTGTGTGCAGCAACTACATGCGTCAAGAGGTCGAGCGCGCCCTGCATACCCCCTGGGACAAGCTCGATGTGATTTTCAATGGCATTCGACCTGAGAAAAAACCCCAGCGCCACGACTTTAACTATTGGGAATTTCGGCGGCGGTTTGCGGCCGACCAAGAGCGCATTGTCTACTATGTCGGGCGGATGACCTACGAAAAAGGCATCCAGGTATTGCTAGACGCAGCCCCCCACGTCATTCGCGAGATGGAGGGCGCGGTCAAATTTATCATCATCGGCAGCGGCAATATCGACTATCTCAAGCGTCAAGCCTGGGATCTCGGCATTTGGCCAAAATGCTACTTCACCGGGTTCATGCCCGACGACGAGCTCAATCGGTTTCAAACCGTGGCCGACTGCGCCGTGTTCCCCAGCCTCTACGAACCCTTTGGCATCGTCGCCCTCGAAAGCTTTGCGGCCCGTGTGCCCGTGGTGGTGTCGGATGCGGGCGGGCTGCCGGAGGTAGTCAACCACACAGAAACAGGCATCGTAACGCGCACTAATAACGCGAGTTCGCTAGCCAGCGGCATTTTAGAAGTCCTGAAAAACCCCAACTACTCCAAATGGCTGATCGATAACGCCTACAAAGATTTAGAGCGACGCTTTAACTGGGCCAAACTGGCGATCCAAACTGAGGCGATCTATGACCAGGTGATCCAAGAGCGTCGTGAGACGAGTTGGTAAGCGAGATGGTGGGTGAGTGGTTGGGTAGGGGGATGATGGGTAGCGAGATGATGGGTAGCGAGATGATGGGGTAGTGGGTAGGAAGGGGGGACAGTGAAACGGGGTCTCTGCCCCCCTGTGGTGCTGCCTACTTCAGCAGTTTGAGAATTTGCGCCGTCACCGCTAGGCTTTCTTCATACAGCACATCCCGCCCCCAGCGCTGGAGCTGTTGCCCCATCAAAAACTCTGCCTTCTGATCAGGTAGGGCTGTCACCTGATGGGTTCGCCCAAACTGCGCCGAGCCCCCTGATTCCATCCGCATGCAGCCTGTGGTCTCAGAACAGAGAATTGTGGTGCAGTTGGCGTTGGGGTTGGTCGAGGCCAGCCGCAGGCCGATTAAATCACCGATAATCTCGCCTGCATCCGCCACCGGGATCGCCGCTAGCTCGGCCTCAATCAACTTGCCGTTAGAGCCTCGGAAGTGGATGTGTTTAAGGTCGTAGTCGCCCCCCGTCACCGTATAAGACAGTGGCTCCCACTGCAGTCGGCTCGACAACCAGCCCAAAAACATCAGCGCTTGGGCCGCATTGCCTTTTTCGTAGTCGATGGTGACGCGATCGATTTCTGCCAGCGATTCGCGGCGCTCAGGTGGGTCATAGGCCGATGCCGTTAGCTCTTGCCATACCGACAGTCGATGCCAGTTGAGGTCGGCGACGTAGGTTTCCGCTTCAATCAGCTCCCACATTTTGAGAAATTCAGATTCGGGATCGCCAAAATAGCAAGAATCTAGAATGATGCAGTGGCAATTAGCGGCCAGTTGCTTAAATAATGTTTGCTCAGGGTTAGGGGTAGCCTTCCACCACACAAACCGGGGCAGGTCGGGGATCATCAAGGAGCTGACCAGATCCCCAACTCGGTAGAGGGCGGCTTTGGTGCCGCGCAAGGTGATGTATTCGCAGCAGATCAGGCTGCTGCCCATGCCGTGTTTTTGGATCGGGCAATAGGCAGACACTTGAGCCGTGACACCGGTATCTTCTTCGCCCAAGATCGGGCAGAGGGTAATAATGCGACAAGGGTTTTGAGCGGCGATCGCATCGCTGACGCTAAAGCCGCGCAGGTTGGCGTTATTGATTTTGATCCGATCAACGGGCTGCTTGTCATATTCTTCGCGCAGCTTAGCTAAGGTTTCGGGATCAACCCGGCCGGTAATGCGCAGTCCATAGGTCGTTTGCGCCTGCCGCACGGCTGTTTTAGTTAGCGGGCCGTGGATGCCATCGATGGGGCCGTTATAAAACCCAAGGGCGGCTAGAAGCTGCTGAAATTCTTCAGGCTCGTAGATCACCATGCTAAAGGTGGTGGCGCGGGTGGCCACAGGGGTGATGCTATCGCCAAGCTGACTTTTCCAAATTTGACTGAGTTCGGCTTCAATTTCGCTCAGGGAAATGTCTTTTGGTTTTTGTAGGGCAACGAGGGGTGTATTCATGAAGTTTGCTTAAGGGGGTGGGGTAAAGGGTGTGGTGCAGGCATCTTGCCTGCATGGGAGGGAGAGAGGGCGTGGGAAAAAGGGTAAAAGGTGAAGGGTAAAGGGTAAAGGGTGAAAGGTGAAGGACTAGAGTCTGCGCCAGCGACGGCCGTCGCGGTTGAGTAGTAGCTCGGCTTCGACGGGCCCCCAGGTGCCGGCTTCGTAGAGCGGGATCGAATCAGGATGGGCGGGGGCGTCCCACACCTCTAAGAGGGGGGTGAGGATGCGCCACGATGCTTCGACCTCGTCGCCGCGAGTAAACAGGGTTTGATCCCCGAGCATGGCGTCAACTAGCAGGCGGCTGTAAGCGTCGGTGCTGGGTTGGCCAAAGGCCGATTCATAGCGGAAGTCCAT
>DATNOW010000824.1:0-2769 GCA_036703515.1 Chroococcidiopsis sp. | reverse complement strand
GAACCAAACGAGCTGATTCTTGCACTTGCACCGCATTTTTGAAGGTGACAATGCCACTAAAACTGATGTGTAGCCCCAAATCTAGAAACCACTGCGTTTCTTCGGGCGTGCCGCTCCAGCAATGCATGACGCCAGCAATCGGGCCGTGATCCTGCCAAATCGGCTCCAGTAGTGCTTTCATCGCCAGCGCTGCATCTCGACAGTGAATAATCACCGGCAGATTTAGATCACGAGCGATCGCAAGCTGGGACAGAAATGCTTGGCACTGCTGCTGTTGATTGTCTGCCTTGAAAAAATCGAGACCCGTTTCCCCAATGGCCACAACCCTGGAGTCGGAAGCCGCCAGTCGCCGAATTTGCCCAGCGGTTTCGTCTGTCCACTGATTCACATCTAGGGGATGTAAACCAACAGCAAAGGAAACTTCGGGGAAACGATCGGCGATCGCTTGAATGCTCTCAAACTCTGAAGGCTCAACGCAGGAGTGAACCAGACCCACAACCCCAGCCTCACGCCAACTTTGAGCAACATCGTCTAAGTCAGACTGAAAGCTGTCAAAGTTGATGTGAACATGGGTATCAATAAGCTGCATAGCAAGAGACGTAACAAGTTGGATTTGGCTAAACGTGCACAAAGACAGCCCCGGCTTTAGATAGCCTGGGACGAGCCATTAAGCACTCACCACTTCCTTCTGCTTCAGAACCTTGGCTAAGCGTGCTTTTTTGCGGGCACCGTTGTTGGGATGGAGCACGCCACGCTTCACCGCTTTATCGATTTTGCTGAATGCCAGCGATAGCCGCTGCTGCGCTTCCTGCAACGTTTCTGGCGTTGGCTCGGCCGCGTATGCACTGACCGCCGCAAGGTAGCGTTTCATTAGTGTCTTAACGGCAGACTTATAAGACTTATTCCGCAGACGGTTTCGTTCGGTGATTTGGATGCGCTTGATCGCAGACTTAATGTTTGCCACGGTTACTCTAGAGACGAAAACTTCACAAGCAATCAACCATTATAGCTAACGGTTTAGAGAAATGCCAGAAAAATTAGCATACCATCTCTTCGGTCAATCTATATAAATCCACAGGAAATCCAGGTTAAGCTAGATAAAGCAAGGTCGACATAGCGTTGTTGTCGCGAGCTTCCTTGTCGGTCTGTCATTTAAGCGGGGCAATTCCCGATTAGCATTTTTACCCTGTGTGGCAATGCTGCGAATTATTACTCAGCGATCAGAAGCGTCAACTGAACTTAAGCGGATTTGCGATCGCACGCACGACGAGCAGATTGTTCACAAAGAAGCAACTGTTCAGCAAGTGCTTCAAGAGGTTAGGCGCAAGGGCGACCGCGCGCTGCTTCATTTCACCGAAGAGTTTGATCACGTCACGCTTGACCCCGAAGAGCTTAGGGTCAGCGGTTCAGAGCTAGATGCAGCCTATCAACAGGTTCCCAAGGATCTGCTGGACGCCATCCGTTTAGCCTGCAAAAACGTGGAGGCGTTTCACGCTCAGCGCGTCCCCAAAAGCTGGGTGCAGTTTGGGGATCACGATATTGTTTTAGGGCGACGCTATACGCCGGTGGATCGAGCGGGGCTGTATGTACCGGGCGGTCAAGCGGCCTATCCTAGTACGGTGATCATGAACGCGATCCCGGCCAAAGTGGCGAAGGTGCCGCGGATTGTGATCGCAACGCCGCCAGGCCCCGATAAAAGCATTAGCCCGGCTGTATTAGTAGCCGCACAAGAGGCGGGTGTAGATGAAATCTATCGGGTGGGAGGGGCTCAGGCGATCGCGGCCCTGGCCTATGGAACCGAGACAATTCCGAAGGTGGATGTGATCACCGGGCCGGGCAATATCTACGTTACCCTCGCCAAAAAGCTGGTGTATGGAACCGTGGGGATTGACTCGCTGGCGGGGCCATCTGAGGTGCTCGTGATTGCCGATGCCACGGCCAACCCTGTCCATGTGGCGGCAGACTTGCTGGCCCAAGCCGAGCATGACTCAATGGCAGCGGCTATTTTGCTGACAACAGACTTGTCGCTAGCGCGCCAAGTGGTGACTGAGGTCGAACAGCAGTTGGTCAATCATCCCCGACGGCTGTTGACGGAGAAAGCGATCGCCCACTACGGGCTGGTGGTGGTAGTCGACTCGTTAGAAGTAGCCGCCGAGCTCTCTAACGAGTTTGCGCCAGAGCATTTAGAGCTAGAAATCGCAGATCCGTGGGGATTGCTAGAGCAGATTCGCCATGCTGGGGCCATTTTCTTGGGTAGCTCGACCCCCGAAGCGGTGGGGGACTATCTCGCTGGGCCCAACCATACGCTGCCGACCTCTGGAGCCGCTCGCTATGCTTCAGCCCTGGGAGTTGAAACGTTTATTAAACACTCCAGTCTGATTCACTATTCCCCCACTGCGTTACAACAGGTGGGTGGGGCGATTGAGCTGCTAGCCAAGGCTGAAGGATTATTCTCCCACGCGCAATCTGTTAGATTGAGAGTGCAAAGCAAGGCCGATGATGAGGCGTGAGATTGCGGGATCCGTTGTACTTAAGTGCTGAATAAGCGGTGCGGGGTGACGTGTTCAAAGACGTATTCAAAACAGTGTTAGTCGCATTAGATGAAGAAAAACTCTCGGAGCGCCTGCTCGGAACGCTGGAGAATTTGAAGATTCAGCCTAGTGCCAAGATTGTTTTGGTACACGTCATGCCCGAGTCGAGCGATCGCCTGGATGTCGCGAGCGATCGCCCCGACGTAGATAAAGCCGATCCCTCTAGCCGCTATCTTGA
>DATNOW010000823.1:0-2897 GCA_036703515.1 Chroococcidiopsis sp. | reverse complement strand
ATCTGGCGCGGGCGGCGGAAATTTTTAATAGCCACCCCAACCTGACTCTGTTCACCCGCGATCAGTTTAGCTATGACCTAGCCCGCCAGCATTTTGATCGCTGTCGGGTGTTGCTTGCGCCTGACATGGTGTTTCATCTGGCCGGGCGGCCTGATTTGGCGCTGCATTTGCCCGCCCCAACCACAATGCTCTATCACTGCCGCACCGATCGCGAACTGAACCGCGACTGCCTGCCAACCGACCTGCTAGAGGGTCTACCAACGTTGGAGCGGCCAAAACTGGTGGTGCAAGATTGGGCGTCTTATCGCTGGGTGCTAGGGACTCGCCATCGCGGTTTAAAGCGAATGCTGGCCTATGGGGTGCGCGAGGGCTGGCAGCGCGGGCTAACCACGCCACAGGAATGGCGATCGCGTCAAACCTGGCTATCGACCTATCCCCATTCAGACGTGTTCTCGGCGCTGCATCGCCCAGAGATACACCGGCAGTCGTGGAGCTTTTTGCACAGCGGGCTCTACCAGTTTCAATCGCATCGGCTGATTATGACCAATCGGCTGCATGGCCACATTCTGGCGACGCTGCTGGGCATTCCCCACATCTTTTTGCCGAACTCGTATCACAAAAACCAAGCCTTCTATCGCGCCTGGACGAAGGATCTGCCGGGCTGCCGGTTTGTGGCAGATCCCGCCCAGATGCCGCTGGCGATCGCCGCTTTGCTGAATGATCCCGATGGGGTTGCGCACGACGGGGTTTCGTCCATGAATACCCCTGTGAACGCACCTGTTAATGCGCCCCAGTAACGGGGTGCTCTGAGCGCTGGCTGATTTATTTCCCTTAAACTGGCTATGGCAAACTATCTTGCAGTTGTAGACCCCAATCCTGAGCGGCGATCGCACTTTATCCGAACCGTGACGCCCCTGTTGCCGCCGATGCCGGGTCTGGTTAGCTATGCGTGTGGTGCAGCAGATTTCGCTGCCGTCTGGGCAGTGAACCCCATGGCCCCGATTAGCTATGACTCCGAGGGCGAGGGTGCGGCGATCGTGCTGGGGGAGGCGATCGCCACGGTGGGCACGACTCGGCTGACCGCGGCGACCCTGCGCCAAACTTGGCAGGCCAACGACTACCAAAGCATCCCCGCCTTTGACGGGTTTCACGTGGCGATCGCCTACCATCCGGAGCGTGGGTTAGTGGTGGGTGCCGACGTGCTGGGCTTCTTCCCGGTGTATTACTACCAGCGTGGCGATGTGCTGCTGGTCGCCTCTAGCCCTGAATTATTTCGCTATCACCCCTGCTTTGAGGCGTCTTTTAATCCGACCGGGCTAGTGGGTATCTTGCTGACCAACGGGCTGGTGGAGGGTCAAACGCTGTGGGCCAATGTCTACCGTCTCGGGCAAGGCAACCTGTTGGTCTATGCGCTGGGGCAAGCCGCTACAGAAGTGACGCAATACAGCATTCCCGAAGACTTGCCGACCGACAAATATCGCCAAATGCCCGTGGGTGAACAAATCGAGGCCATGGGTCATGCCCTCAGCCAAGCCGTATCGCGCCACACCACCCCGTCTGAAACCCACGTGTTGATGCTGTCGGGTGGGCTAGACTCGCGGCTGCTGGCCGGGTTGTTGCGCCGTCAGCAGGTTGATACGGTGGCCGTCACCTTTGGGCAGCGTTCTGACCTAGAAATGCAGTGTGCCACCCAGGTCGCTCGCGCCCTCCAGTTGCCCCATCACACCGAGCAGGTGCAGTTTGAGCATTATGCCGAGTTGGCCAAAACCCGCGCCCAGTGGGAACACCTTGCCAATGGCTTTAGCATTGTGTTTGACAGCGCCCACGGCAACCTGCACAGGCTCGGTTCTCGGGTGGTGACGGGGTTTGTGCTGGATGTGATCATGGGCAAGGCCCAGGGCTATCGCCTGTTTGGTGCTGGCGGTTCCTTTGATGCCTTCTTTAAAGATGCCGTCAATGATACGGCGCTGTCGCCAGCGCTCTTGCAGCGGTTGTTGCGATCTGAGGTGTTTGGCGATCGCGTCTCAGAAACCATAGAACGGATGCGATCGCGCTACCAAAACTACAGCCCGATCGAGTCGCGACGGGGGCTGCAATTTAAGCTAAGTTCGCGGCAGCGTTTTCATATCGGGTCGGGGGCTTGGCGATTGAGCTTTATGGCATGGCCGTCGCTGCCCGTGCTCGATCGGCAGTTTATCGAAACCATGCTGGCCATGCCGGCCGAAACGCTGGACGGCCGCCGAGCCCAAAAAATGCTGCTGTGTCGCGATTTTCCAGAATTGGCCCAGTTGCCCCTCGATCGCAACTCCAACGACACGACCCCATTGCAGCCGACCCCCATGCGCCAGCGGCTTGCGCCGCTTTACACGATGCAGCGACGGTGGCGTGGGGTGCAGCGCCGACTGGGCTATGAGCGGCGCTACTACTATCGCGTTTTGGATATCAACAATCCGGGCTGGCGGGCGATTCGTCGTCAGGCCGAACCCCATCGCGATCGCCTCCACGATTTGTTTCACCCCGAGGCGCTGAATCAACTGCTGCCCAGCCCCGATCAAACCTGGATCTATCAGAAGGATGCCATTTTAGAGTCGGCTAGCCTCAAAACCTTGCTGGGACTGCTGCTGTGGTCGGCCGACCACCTATGAAACTCTAACCTACACACCGATAGCGCGTACACCATAGCCATTGCGGCAAAACAGGAGAACCAGTATGGGGCAACGGCAACTTCACCTCTGGCCAGAAACGGCGATCGCTGCCGATGGGGCAATCACCGTCAGCGCCACGTTTGAGCTACCCAGTGAGTTATCCACCTCTGAACCATCCCCACCCGCCGCCCACACCCCCGCCGCACCTCAGCGCCGCACCCTGTGGTATCGCGTTCCTGAGCAGTATGGCGA
>DATNOW010000822.1:0-8352 GCA_036703515.1 Chroococcidiopsis sp. | reverse complement strand
GACAGCAGGCGGAAGCGATCGCACAGCGGCCGCGCTATCAAAGGCCACAAAGTCAGCATGGTGAATATGGTGATTGAAATGATGGTTGACCAAATCTTCCCACGGGGCATAACACGCGCCGTTGAGATGGGTCATCACCTGCCCCCAAAACTGGTTGAGCGATCGCGCCTTAAACAGGTTGCCGTGCAGCAATTCGTGCAGCAGCACCGCCGACATCACTAGCCCGTGGGTTAAGAGCAACACCCCTAGCCCATTCAGCCAGCCGTTATTGACGATCAGTAACCCCACCCCGAGCCCATAGGCCGCGATCGCATAACCCAAGGCCGCGGCATTTTGCAGTGCCGGGGCTCCTATCCTTACACGTTGTCGTTGCACTGTCTTGTTGCACCCTGAACTTCTCTTGATTAACCTCTCTGTTAACCGACCGCTACGGGCTGCCGCGATAGGCAATGACGGGCGATCGCCTCACAGGTGGTTAGCCAAACTCCCTCATGGGAGCGAATGTAGTCGATCATCCGAGACAGCATCAGCACCCGCGCCGGGCGGCCGATTACCTCAGGATGCATCGTTAGCACAAACATCGTGCCGTAATGATAATGTCCGTCAAATTCTTCCTTCCAAAGCTGGAAGGCCTTTTCGCAGGTTTCAATCACGCCACTGCCCGTCGGCGGATCGGCCAAAAACGCAAACTGCTCCCAGTCGTCATTTGTCCAGTGAATTGGCACCTCTATCAAACTTCCCGACCCCGTCGCCATCATATAGGGGCGATCATCATCCATCAGCGACGAGTCGTAGAGCATCCCATGGCGCACCAGCAGCGAAGGCGAACCTGGGTTTAACTCCCACCACGGGGCGCGATAGCCCACCGGCGCTTTGCCCGTCAGCCGCTTTAAGATGGTGCAGGTTTTGACTAATATTTCTTCTTCTTCGTAAGGATCGAGGTCAGACAGCTTCTCATGCATGTAGCCATGCACACCAACTTCATGCCCTTCGGCGCTGATCCGCTCAATCAAGCGAGGATAAAGCTCTGCCGTATAGCCTGGCACAAAGAAACTGGCCTGCACGCCTTTTTCTTTGAGCATATCGAGGATGCGCGGTGCGCCTACCTTAGGGCCATACCGAGCCCACGACATCACCGACAGGCGATCGGCATTTTGCGGATCGGCTTGCAGCATCCCCGATTCGCCATCGACATCAAAACTCAGCGCTACTGCACAACGGTTGCCGTCTGGCCATTCAATCATTACCCTGACTCCCCTGATTTACTTGCATATCTTAGCGACTCGCTGCAACAGATATCATTGTGCAGTGAATATTTTGCAGTCAATAGTGTGCAGTGGATAAAACGTCTAAACATAGGTTGCCCAAAAGCAGACGCGGTTTGAATCGCGGATTGCGTAAACCACCCTAATAAACCAGAGAGGAAGGAAAAGACATAACCCATCTCCTAGACCTATACTGGTTCAGACCAAGATTTTCACACGGTAATCTTTATCCCTGGGACTAGACTGTCAATCCTGATACAAACGCAATCATTTTGCGATATCCTATGGAATCAACAAGATTTAACGTCTTTCATTACGGTTATCTGAAAAGATGAGCCAATCTGAGTCTGCCCCCACCGCCGATATTACCCTTGACGATATCGATCACCGCATCATTGACTTGCTCCGTTTGGATGGCCGGATGGCGTTTACGGAAATTTCGAAACGCTTGGGTATCCCGGAGGCGACCGCGCGCTATCGGGTTCAGCGCTTGCTGCAATCCAAGGTGATTCACATTACAGCCTGGCCCAATCCCGAAAAAATCGGTAAGCCCTACGTGCTAACGCTGTTGCTGAATATCGAAAATGGCTCGATTGATACAGTCGCCGAGGCCTTAAGCGGCATGGAAGAAGTGCGATTTGTGGCGATCGCCCTCGGCCGGTATAACATCATTGCCGACGTTTATTTTGGCGTCCATGACGACCTGATTGCTTTCTTTGGTAAGCTCCATCAGATGCGCGGGATTTTGAGTTACGAGTCGCAAACCATCCTTAAACTGCTGAAGGCTGAATATCAGCTCATGATTCGTTAGGCCTGGCTCGCGATTGCGACTGGAATCAAACCCAAGCAGCTCTCAGCAAGCAGTTCTTAGTCAATAGCTCTCAGTCAATAACTCTCAGCAAGTAAAATTCAGCAAACAAATCCCATGAATCGATTAGCGGGCAAAGTAGTGATCATCACGGGCGTTGCTTCGGGTATTGGCTTGGCCGCGACACGGCTATTTTGTCAGCAGGGCGCACAGGTGTTTGGCATCGATCGCAACGACGCGGCCGGGCGATCGCTCAGCGATCAGCTCAGCCACGAGCTATCTAACGATTACCGCTTTCACTTCCACGCAGCGGATATTTCCTCTCAAGCGGCCTGTGCCGAGGCAGTCGCTCAATGCTGCGCTACCTTTGGGCGCGTTGATGTGTTGTATAACAACGTTGGCATTTCTGCCGTCACCCCATTTTTGCAAACCGAGGCGGCCACCGTAGATACAATTATGGCTGTCAACTTTATGTCGGTGTTTTTCCTGTGCCAGCAGGTGATTCCGATCATGCAGCAGCAAGGCGGCGGTGTGATTATCAATACCGCATCAGAACTGGCGATCGCAGCCCAACCGCTCTATTCAGCCTATTGCGCCAGCAAAGGAGCCGTGCTGGCCTTCACCCGGGCGATCGCCTTAGAATATGCCCAGTCCAACATTCGCATCAACGCCATCTGCCCCGGCCCGATCGACACCCCCATGCTGCAAGCCGAGTTTGACATTGAGCCCGATCCTCAGCAAGCCCGCCAGCTTGGCATCGCCACCATGCCGATTGGGCGGTTTGGCCAACCCGACGAAATTGCCCAAGTCGCGCTATTTTTGGCCAGCGATGCCCCAGCCTTGATGCACGGTGCGTCGATTGTCGTCGATGGCGGCAAAACGATTATTTAGTCGCATAAATTTATTTAGTCGCGTAAATTCCATACAATACGCGTGCCGCCTCACCTAAAACCCCTGCGCCAGCGCAATCCCCATCGCTACGCCGACCAGACCCGCCACCGGGCTACCGACCCCATAGAGCAACGCCCGCCGATAGCCATCATCACGAGTGCGCTTGAGTAAATTGGATAGATCTAACGCATAGGTAGAAAACGTTGTATAAGATCCCAAAAAACCGATTATGACCAGCCCCGTCAGCGCTGGATCAGCATGAATCGACTGAAATAGCGTCGCCAAAAAGCCGATCAGCAGCGAGCCCGATAGATTGATTGCAAACGTGCCCACCGGAAAACTGCTGCCAAACTTCCGCGTGCAAAACAGCGTTAAATAATAGCGACTGAGCGCCCCCGGAATCGCCCCCAGCGCAATCCAAACGGGTAGAAAAGTAGAAGATTCCATGCTTATTATATTTTCTATTGCATTGTTTCTGGCATTCTGACTTGCTGAATTCTGGCTTGTTGCATTCTGGCTTGCTGCATGAATGACCGAGAGCATAAACCCCGCCAACGCGATCGCCCTCTCACCACATCAGGTTGCCCTATTGCTCTCCAGCTTGGCCAACAGCCACTCTGCCAAACCAATGCCCAACTGTGCGCTAATCAGCCCCAATAGCGCACTGCCCGCCCAATACAACCCGGTTTCTACAAAGCGCTCTTGCATCAGCAATCGGGCACTGTCTAGCTCATAGCTAGAAAACGTAGTGTAAGCCCCCAAGAACCCCGTCAGCAGCAGCAACCGCAGATTAGGATGAATGGTAATGACGGTTCCCAAAGAAAGTGTGGCCAACACGCCCATCACAAAACATCCGCTGACGTTAATGACCATCGTGCTATAAGGCACTTCTATCCCCAAGAAGCGATTCATCCCCAGCCCCCAATAATATCGGCACAAGGCCCCAGCGATCGCCCCCAGCGCAATGGCGATCGCGGGCTGCACGGCCGGTTTCTGCAAAATCGACTGTTTCAGTATCTGCCTTAACATCTGCAAGTTCCCCCAAGCGGATCAATCAACTGCACAAATCATGCGCAAATCAGATGATGCCATACTACCCCCAAGAGGCGATCGCGCTCTTTAGGATGGTAGCTCAAAAGCTTGGTATATTTGCCGTTCACAGAACAGATAACACCATTGCAAACAACTCATCGGGGCGGTTTGTATAACCAATTGCCCCCCTGCGTTTAGACTCCGCTACATGCTCTGGCGATTGTGAGCCAGCATAGATGAGAAATGGCGTTCGGTCACCGCTAGAACGCAGTTTATCTAAGAGAGTATAACCTGCTTCTAAATCCGGTGGTCGTGCCATGTCTGAAATAATTGCATCAAAATCTTGTTTCCTGATTTTGTTTAGTGCTTCCTCGGTTGATGAAGCCAAGACAAAATTGATTCCTAAAGCTTCAAGAGACTGCCGTTCATAGATATTGTGAGCGGGATTATCATCAACCCAAAGCACTGTTGATTTTCTTGCTTGTTTGATAACTTTTGGAGTAACTGCTGCTACAGCATTGGCTGCACTTTCAGGCGTCGCGCCGCTAGAAGAACGTGAAGCAGCAACGGCTAAGGCTGCGGTTGCTGCGGCTTGTTCTTTCTTCATTGATGCTTCAAAGCCAGCACCTTTAAGGGATAGTTCATTGAGATTTGCCAGGATATCACGCAGCGCAGACTCAAACCGAAGCAGGAAAAATAAGAATATTCCGGGCCAGATGAGAATATTGAGCAATTTGGTTATGGCATCAATTAGTCTAATAAACTCGTCAATCCTCACCTTTAACACCTACTTTCAATAGACTATGGAGTTGATTTCAATATGGTATAGCCCTTTTAGTGCAATAAGCCACACGGAGTAGAGACTGTCACTAGATGCTGATAAAACACCCTACCCAACGGGACATCCAATGTGATTTCTATACCTTGAGATGAAAAAAGAAGTGCGATCGCCCTTCACGAAAAAGAGAAAGGCGATCGCACATGCCAGCTAGCGAACAACCGCTGGATTTGTTATTCAAGATTCCGCTGAATTAGCCGCCGCATCCTTCTTTTCCTGTTCTTTTTGTCGTTCCGTCCGCAGGAAGTTAATCATTTTTTGATCTTCATCTTTAATGTGATGAATCAGCCAATTTGTTAAAAAGTGCGACACCGTAATGATGATCTGAGACGTGTTTTGGCTTTTTTCCTGGTGACTAAACTGTTCTACCTGCTCCCGCAGCATTTCATGGTTTGATTTATGCTCTAGGTAGCCAGGGTAGCCGTATTTGAGCATAAATTGCTCTTCCGTTTCAAAATGGATCGTGGTGTAATTTCGCAGACTTTTGAGGGTGCGGTCTAGCAGTTCCTCTGCTCGTCCGGCCAGCATAGCGCTATGCAGTGCATTGATGGCATGGAACAGGCTGCGATGTTGATCATCAATTAGGGTATAACCAGTTTCATACTCCGAGCGCCACGGGGCAATTAAACCGCCCGTTGCGCTGTCTTCGGTTGGCCAGCTTTCGGCTGATTTTGATTTTGCTTGCTGCCCCTGACAGCAAAATGCAATCATCTTTTGGTCTTCATCCTTGATGTGATGAATTAACCAATCTGTTAAGAAGTGAGAAACCGCAGACGTTAATTGGCGCAGGTCTTGATGATTTTTCTGCTCAAATTCTACAACGGCTGCTTTTAGGGCTTCGTGCTTTAGTTTGTGGTCTGCATAGCCTGGATACTGATGTAGCCGCATGAATTGTTCTTCAGTATCAAAATGAACGGTGGTATAGTCCGTTAAACTCTGCAACGTCTTTTCTAGTAGCGCTTCCCCTTGCCCCTCTAGCATGGCGTTGTTGAGTGCGTTGATGGTGCTAAACAAACTTTGGTGTTGCTGATCAACCAACGCATCGCCAGTCTCATACTCAGGTCGCCATCGCGCAATAGTGACACCCATAAAATCAAGCTCCCGCAGTGCTATCTCTAGTCTTCCCGAATCCTGACCGGGTGACGCAGAGGTGTAGGGGTTTGCAGGGCGATCGCCCTACAAACCCCTACACCTCTGCAAAAAGACCTGCAAAAACCTTTACAGTTGCCACTGAATCTTTGTGCCTAGTTGGCCGCTTTGAGTTGCAATAATGTGTTTGCCAGCAGGAGCAAACTGGATGGCAAACGAGGCGGGCAATCTTTCTAAACTTACTCCTAAGATTTTTGACGCACTATTTTCAAACGCTTCGAGCAGTTGACCTTGAAGATTCCATAGTCGGATGTCGTTATTGCCTATAGCGCCAGCTTGTTTCTCGCCCAACGATGCAATTTGACTATCTTCTGGGTTAAAGGCTAATGAATGAATTGCACCTTCATGGGCTTGCAGAGTAACAATTTGATTGCTTTGTCCATTCCACAACCGCAGTAAACCCTTTGAACTTCCCGTCGCAATCCATTGGCTATTCTGACTAATCTGAACTGATGTAATAGTTTCTCCGGAGATTACAGTCCAATTTCTAAACTCAGTTTTTAGATTGCCTTGCAGATCCCAAAGGTACATTTTGTCCTCACTTACTGCCAGGATAGAACGACCATCTGGGCTAAATTGCGCGATACCCGCTTGGGGCAGATCCTGATTTAACGTGCGTAGCGGAGTTCCTTGAATATCGCTTAATTGCACCCTACCATCCACCAGCGTCAGCAGGTGTTGTCCATCCGGGCTAAACTGCAACACTCGATTGCCATTTGCAAAGGCAGATAATCCTTCAAATACAGCCAGTTGAGTCCCTTGAAAATCAAGCAGCCTTCCCGTAGCGGTAGCTGTTCGGTGTCCAGTAGAGACACCATAGGAAGGTTCAAAGGTGAAAATATGGTTGCTATCAGGGCTTATTTGCAAACTTTCTACCGGTTGCTCATGGCCTGTAAAGCTAGCCATCGGATTTAATTGCACATCCCATATCTGAGTTTTTAAATTACTACCGCTAGCGACAATTTTTTGACTATCAGGGCTAAATCGAACGGGGCCAACTAGCCAGGGCAGTTCCCGTTCTGTTAATAGATTATTGTCAGCATCTGATACCGTGACAGTGCTGTGCTCAGGTTGGCTATAAGTGAGCACTTTGACAACGCGATCGCCCTTAGGGCTAACATCGCCAAACTCAGTCAAGACTGTACTCTCGTGGTTAGGCTGGATGCTTTTATAAACTTGGATGATCTCGTCAGGAGTGATACTACCGTCAACTTGTACTATTACATTAGGTGACGCCAGCACCAACACATTCGTCTCTTCAGCAAATGAAAGTAATCGATTTGTGCATGCCGCTAAAGCGAATGTTGCTATTAACGCTATACCCATTTGAAGCATTCGTTTCGTTCTTTTGCGGACTCGAATCGACACATTGCTTGACATCATAAAAAACTTCCCCTGAAGTTTAAATGTTTCGCTAGGTCTATTTTATTTGTCCTAAAAAAGCACTGCTGAAAGCAAAAGAAAATGCTCAAAGCAAAAGAAAAAGCTCAAAGCAAAAGAACAGGAGCGATCGCTCACGACAAATGGATCAACTTCACGATAAAACGAACGCTATTGTCGTAACTATCTACGGCAATCGAGCCCGACAGTTGTTCTACCAATCGCTTGACCAACGCGAGCCCTAACCCCGTCCCTCCATTTTTCCAGGGATCACCATTGGGGATGCGATAAAACTTATCAAAAATGGAAGCGCGATCGCTATCTGAAATTTCCACGCCCGAATTACTGACCGTTAATAAAAAAGAAGGCCCTAACGACGGCAAACCCGATGCATACTGCTCTGGCTCGCAGGTTGTGGCCGAGATAGTAATGCTTTCTCCGGTGGGCGTATATTTGCAGGCATTTTGCAGCAGCTCGGTCAAAATTCGCTCCAAAACAGTCAAATTGGTGCGCAATGAGGGCAACTGCTCTGGAATAGAGACGTGCAAGTGCTGCTGTTGCTGCTGCATCCGTTCCCTAAAGGATTCAGCAAGGTGAGGAATCCACTGCTGCAACGCGACCTCTTGTAACAGGCCCGGAGTAGTTTCTGCCTCAAGGCGCGTCAGATCGAGCAGGTCGTTGATTAGATTTGTTTCTCGCTGGCACTCGTGACTCAAGATTTTGAGATAGCGAATGGTCTTTAAAAAATTATCTTGATTGATAACCACATCGCTAGAAGGTGCTAACTGAGCATCTAAATTCATCACCCCAAGCCGGGTTTTGAGCATTTGCACAGCCATTTTGATATTGGTCATGGGCGTCCTCAGCTCATGGGAAACCGTGCTGAGAAAGTCATCTTTGAGCTGATTGAGGCGCTCTAACTCTGTGACTTGGGTCTGCAATGCTTTGCGTAACCGCGCTTGACGCAGGGCGATCGCACACTGATTGGC
>DATNOW010000821.1:0-2712 GCA_036703515.1 Chroococcidiopsis sp. | reverse complement strand
CTGCCGCTGTCGGTGATGGAATGGGAAGAATGGGGCAACCCCAACGATCCCGTGTTTTATGACTACATGCTGTCCTATTCGCCCTACGACAACGTTGAAGCCAAGCCCTACCCGGCCATGCTCGTCACCGCCGGGCTCAACGATCCCCGCGTTTCCTACTGGGAACCGGCCAAGTGGGTGGCGAAGTTGCGCGACCTCAAAACCGACACCAACGTGCTGTTGCTCAAAACCAACATGGGTGCTGGGCATGGGGGCGCATCTGGGCGCTACGAGCGACTCAAGGAAATCGCCTTTGAGTACGCCTTTTTGCTCGACCAGTGGGGGCTGAGTCAGGCAGAGCTAAATACTGCAGGCGATCGTAGCTAGCGCGACTTTTTGCTGGGCTGGGGCTGAAAGCCCCGCTTAGCCGAAGCGGGTGGGCGGTTGCTGGTCTGACTGGAGCTACTGGTGTGACTAGAGCGATCGCCCGAACCATCCCCCAAATCACGCGCATCGCCATCGCCATCGCCATCCTTCAGCACAACATAGCGCTGATTTTGCTCCCGCACCTTGGCATCCTCATCGTTATAGAAAAACGACAGCAGCGCAAACCGTTGCCCCTTCACCACTGGCGTCGCCTCATGCAGCAGCGAGCATGAAAAAATCACCGCCTCCCCCACCCCTGCCCGAAACAACTGCGGGCCATATTCTGGAAACCACAGACAGCCGCCCTCATACTCCCCCGTATTGAGATTGAGTGTCATGGCAAAGCGACGATGGGCCGTGCCCTTCGTCGTATTGTCGCGATGCCGATTAAAAAATCCACCCTGCTGCCCGTCATAGCAGGCCACCAGATGGCGCTCAAACCGGGTAATCGAAAACTGAAACACCTTCTCAATTTCGGGCTTCAGCCGTCGGACAATTCGATCATTCACCTGTTGCAGCACCACCGGATCCTCCAGCAGCAAGTCACGCCGCTTCTTGAAACCCTCATCTAAAATTTCGACCGTTTTCCCATCCACCTGGCGCATAAAACCCGAATCGCGGCCGCCATCCGCCTCATACAGATCGATCAACCGCCGACAAAACTCCGGTTCCAAAACATTTTGCACCAGCAGTACTGGAGCCTGTCGTGGGGCGATCGCCCCCGCCCCGAATGCTGGAATCCCCGTCGCACAGGCCATCACCTGGGCCACATGCTCCGCCGCATCACGCAACGGAAACACACCCACCACCTGTAGCCTTTGGTTTAACACAAACGTAGTTGGTGCATATTCCACCCCATCACTACTGGCGGCACTGGCACTGGCACTGGCATTAACACTGCGGCACACCCCATAGAGCGCACTAACCGCCCGATCAAAATCCCAGACCAGCTTAAAATAGACCGGATTTTCGATCATCCCCTCCAGGGCCGCATCATCCGCATCCACCGTAACGCCAAAAAACGGAATGCGATGGCCCTCAAACTCACCCTGCCGCGCCCCAAACTCATGCAGCACCCGCTGACTTTGGGCGTGCTTACTACTGCCAAAAAACGACAGGATGATGCGATAGCCCCCGACCGTATCAAAGTTAAAACTCGGCCCCGTCGTCGTCGCCGCCGTAAACCAAGGAGCCGGATCACCCGCTGTAAGCGATGTTGGCATAGGACACAGTGCTCTCCGTTCGCGCAACAGGTGCAGTTTAGCCTTGATAGGGCAGAGTGGACAAGGTGTGGTTCCGCTGCGCTCACCAAGCGGGAGGAAATCGCTATTGAGAGAAGCCCCAACCTTTGGCCCAAAGCGGGTAGTGCAATGCGAAGCGCTCGAACAAAACCAAACCAGCCAAAACGTGCCGAGGGGGGTGCGGGGGGACGGGCTGCCGTCCTCCTGCTGGGGGTTTGGGGGCTAGCCCCCAAGGCTGTCGGTTTTTCTAGATTGTTGATTGCAGATTTGTTGATAGCGATCTGTTGATAGCAATCTGTTGATTGCGATCAATTGAGAATTAGAGCCATTTTTTGCCATCCTCCGTTACCCTGAGGATGAGGCGATCGCGTCACCCGTGTTTTGCAACACCTCACTAAGGATGCGATCGCAACCGGCACACAGCTTGACTTTTACCTTAAATTATTTCTACCAATGACCACCGAACTTGAAACAGGACTGCCCAGCGTACGTCAAATCCAAACCTTGACCCGCGAAGAAACCGAAGTCGAACTCAAGCTGATCACCAACGACCTGCTTGCAGGCAAAATTCGTTGGCAAGATCCCTACTGCATTTGCATCATCGACCATTACGGCCAGCCCACCATCGTATGGCGGCAGGCGATCGTCTACATGAAACCCAAACCCTAAAAAAGGGTGCCATAAACGTTTAGAGACCCGCCTCTCCGCCATCGCGGAGCCATCCCTAGTCGTGGGATAGCTCCGAAGAGAGCACTTCAACAGGCTCCAGTGCTGCCGATTCTTCCAACGCTTGGAACGGGATTGACAGCCGGTTCGAGTCCATTAGCTCAGGTTCCAGCAAGTCCGAATCCAGCAAATCCGAATCCAGCAAGCCGGGATCGCTAACCGTAGGCTCCAACGAAGGCGAAATATACAGACGGGCTTGGTTGAGCGCGTGGAAATTGCCGCACAGCAGCAGGCGATCGCCACTTTGCAGGTCGCTATTACCATCGGGAAAGCGAATATACTTGCCCTCGCGCCGAATCGCCTGAATCAACACGCCAAACTTGCGCCGAATGTGCAGTTC
>DATNOW010000820.1:0-4749 GCA_036703515.1 Chroococcidiopsis sp. | reverse complement strand
ACCACCAAACCTCAAGACACCGAGGAAGCCTCTAGACAGGCATTGGCCGAAGTCAACAAAATTCGCGTCCAGTATGGTCGAAACCCGATTGCCTTTGACCCACGAGTGTTTCGATTGGCGATCGCCCGTCTCGAAGACATGACTCGCTACAGATATTACGATCACGTCAACAGTGAGACAGGAACATGCGCTGAGACCATGAAGGCGCAATTTGGCTTATTGCCAACCGAGTATGTAGCTGAAAACATTATCGGCATAGGCCCCAAAGAGCATCCAGTCACGCTTCGGCATTGGGAGATTATGCAGCCCAGCACGGCTATCCAGGGATGGATGGACAGCCGTGGACATCGCTTCAATTTGCTCTATCCCGACCACACAGCCGGGGCGTTGGTCTGTCGCGACAAGTGTATTTTTCTGGGACTAAACACGAAACAGTTTGGTGGTGGCGCATGTCACTCCGCAGAAGAAGGGCTGAGGTACTGGAAAAACGCTCCACAGCGTCCAGGGGAAGCGCAATATATACCCTCTTTGCCACGGAATCTACAATAACTTGTGAACCAATAACTCGTGAATAGCCTACTGCTGTCGCCCGGCTACTGCGATCGCGTTCAATGACTATCAAGCAATGCTATTTTAAGATGCAGTAAGTTTGAGATGCGGTACGTCTGAGATTCAGAGTGGAGAAGCACGCCCTATGACCTACACCCAAGACACCCCCAGCAGGCTCGATCGGATTGAGGCCTTGATGCTAGAGATAGCCACCGCCAGCGTGCGCCACGACAACGAATTTAGCCGCATCAACGCTACTCTCCAAACAATGGGCACCCGGCTAGACCAAGTGACAGAACGCATTGACCAGGTGACAGAACGCATCGACCAAGTCACAGAACGCATTGACCGGGTGACAGAACGCATTGACCAGGTGACAGAACGCATTGACCAGGTGACGATCCAGCAGGCAGCCAATCAAGAGGCGATCGCCCATCTCACCGCCAGCATTTTAGACCTACGCAACGTTGTCTCAGACTACATCCAAAGGCGCTCTGACGTTGACCCGCATTAATTTCTTCCTGCGGCTAATTTATCGATTTGGAATCTGTGATAACGCACTAGAGCGATCGCCATAGCGCTACATAGCTGACAGACGCAAACCGCTACCTAATTCGCTACCGAACTTGCTACCAGATTCGCCACCAGACTGGCTATCAGGCTATTCACCAATAATTTCGCGGAACCAGCTATCTTCCCACAGGTTGCGAAATGAGCGCTCGGCCTTGGCTTCGGCGCGATATTTAGGATCTAGGTCGATGGCTTTCTGCAAGGTTTCGAGGGAGAGGTCGATTTCGCCCTGGCGGACGTAGCAGACGGCTTTGTTGTAATGGGCGGTGGCGTAGTCGGGCTTGGCTTCGATCGCTTTGTCAAAGCTGGCGATCGCCTCTTTATAGCGGGCGAGGCGATAGAGGGCATAGCCGCGTTTGTCCCACGCTTTGTGAGAGGTGGGTTTAGCCGCGATCACCGCATCAAAGGAGGCGATCGCATCCTCAAAGCGGCTGAGTTCTTCTAGGGCGAGGCCGCGGTTCATCCAGGCGGTGGTGTCGTCGGGCTGGAGTTTGACGGCCTGATCGAAGGCGCTAAAGGCTTCTTCGTGTTTTTGCAGCATCCCCATGGCGACACCGCGGTTGACGAGGGCTTCGTGGTAGTCGGGCTGGAGTTCGAGGGCTTTGTCGTAGGCGGCCAGCGCTTCATCGAGCTGTTTGAGGCGGCTGAGGGTGACGCCCCGATTGAGCCACGCTTTGGCATCGTCGGGTTGCAGATTCACCGCCTGGTCAAAGGCAGCGATCGCTTCTTTGTAGCGTTTGGCTTCTTTGAGCACCACGCCCCGCTGATACCAGGCCGCAGGATTGTCGGGATCAGCCTGGAGAGCGCGATCAAAGGCGGCCACGGCTCCTTCAAAGCGCTTGAGTTCGACCAAGGCCATGCCGCGATTCACCCAGGCAATAGAGTGGTCGGGCTGAGCTTCGAGGACGCGATCAAACTGGGCGATCGCTGCTTCATAGCTGCCCTCGGCCAGCAGCGTTTCGCCCTGCTGGAGGTAGTCGTCGGGGGTCATAAACAGCTCAGGATTGGCCGCCCGAATGATATCGAGCTGGGCAGTGAGCACCTGAATGCGCTCCTGGGTTTCAGCCAGCTTGTCTTGGGTCTCAGAGGCAAAGGTATCGGCCAAAAACTGGGGCGAAATTTCAGACAGCCGCTTGAGGATGTCTGATTTTTGGGATTGGGCATCGGCTTGAATGGCGCGAAGCTGGGCGGCGAGGTCGGATTCTAGCACTCTCAGGCTTTGCAGGGTGGCGTCTTTTTGACCTTGGGTGCTGTTTTCTAGCTCTGACAGGTAGATAGCAAATTTGGCCTCTAGCTTTTCTAGGTTTTGGCGAATTTTGTCGCGCTGGTCTTTGACCTCTGACTTAAAGTTATCGAGCTGGGTGGTGGCTTCTTCTTCGGCCTTGCGCAGGGTTTCAAAAATCACCGTTTTGCGATCGCTTGCCCCGGTGCGGAGTTCGCTAATTTGGGCCGTAAACTCAGCTTCTAGGCGCTCTAGGGTCTGCCGCAGCAGCTCGCGTTTGCTCTGGGCGTCGGCTTGCAGCGTGGCCTGCTGCGTGGCGCATTCGGCATCCAGCCGCTCTAGGTTGCGGCGGATAGCATCGCGCTGGGTTTGGGCATCGGTTTCGAGCTGGGTGACTTTGCTGACCAGTTCTGACTCAAGCCGCTGCAAGGTTTGGCGGATCACCGTCTGCTGGTTGTCGGTGGTGGCTTGGAGGCTGACCAGTTTGGCGGCTAGCTCGGTTTCTAGGGTTTGCAGATGGGTGACAATTTGATCGAGGCGGCCGTCGGCGCTAGCCTGGAGTTGCGAGAACCGCGCCACCAAATCAGACTCTAAGCGCTGAATGTTGTCATAAAACAGCGATCGCCGCCCATCGGCTCCGGCCTGTAGCTCCATCAGGCGACCGGCAAATTCAGATTCGAGCCGGGTCAGCAGTTCTAAAAACTGTTCGCGGTTGGCGTAGGCACCCGACCGCAGGCTGTCGATTTGGGCGGCAAACTCGGCTTGCAGGGTCGAGAAATGCTCGAACACCGATTCTTTTTGCTGCAATACTTCGGCTTGCGCTTCGAGGCGCAGCTCATCAAGCTGGGGGGTAAAGTTAGCCTTAAGCTGGCTGAGGGTCTCTAGGGTGGTGTCGTGGGCTTGGCGGGCGGTGGCCCGCAGCTCGACGACGGTGGCGGTAAAGTCGGTTTCCGACTGGGCCAGGTTATGCAGCGCTTCGGTTTGGCGGCCCTGGACGATGGTTTGCAGCTCTGAGAGGCGATCGCCAAAGGCCGACTCTAGCTGCCCGAGCTGCTGGGTAGCATCGCTAAGCTTGCTCTCTAGGGTGGCGATCGCCTGCTGTTTCACCTGGGCAAAATCGCCCATCAGCGCGGCCAGAGCTTCGCGTTTCCCCGTTAGCTCTTGCTCAAATTCTTCCGCATCGGCCCCCAAATCATCGGCAAAGGATTCGTAGTCCTTGAGCATTTGGTCGATGTCTTGCTTGGCCTTAGCAATTTGTTCTTCTAGGTCGCTGAGCTGACGCAGGTGGGCCGTGACAATCTCCGTCACCTCGCGCAACACCGACCGCCGCAGGAAGATCACACCGGCCACAATGGCCGTTAGCAAAAAGGCTAGCGTGCCCAACAAAATGTAGACCGACGCCAACCCCAAAGACAGGTTAATCTGGCGATCTTGACCGGGCGGGGTCTGGGCCAGCGACAACCCCGACGCTGGGGGCAAAACCCTGGCGCTAGTGCTGCTTTGGGCAATGCCTGGGGTAGCACAGAGCGCACCCAGCACAACGCTACTCTGGAGTGCCCAAGCCCAAATGGTTGGATTGTTTCGCTTCATCAGAGCTCCCTTTGCCTGTCGGTCAGGTCGGTCAGAGGTTATTGGCGATCGCCATTCCTCTTCAAGAGTAATCAAAATTCTGGCGCTTGCGGCCTTTGAGTTACAGTATCGCAGGCTATGGGCAGAGGCGGATAGGGGATGTGGGTCGTCTTGAGGTCAGCGTGGGGTCGGCGGGAGGGTAGCCTTGGGGTTAGCCTTGGACTGCGATCGCATCAGGGATTGATGACCGGCAGGAGGTAGCACCAAAGGTTAGGCGCAAAAGGACAGCTTCAAAAGGACAGCTTCCACGGGACAGTTTCCACGGGACAGCTTTACAGTACACCACGGCGAATGAGGGCACAGCCACATGAAACGACGAGAGTTGAATACCCGATCGGGGTGGAGCAGGGCGATCGCCCTGACGGCCCTAATCACCGTAGTGATGACCACAGTGCTGACCGCAATCCTGCTGTTTGCCTTGACCCGCCCCGCCCTAGAAACCATCCAGCAGTGGCCCCAGCCTGATGCAATCTCCTACGATGGCGGCCGTTATCATCTGGCAGTATTAAGGATGGATCGCGACTGGCGCGGTTTTCCCTTCCATGTGGGCGATCGCTATGGCGTTTTGGTCGGAAGCGATCCCAGCAACCGCTATGGGCATTGGCTCGACTTTACCTTTTACCCCTTCCCAGACTCCCTGCGGGATCATCTCAAGGCCACCACCGTAGAGTGGACAGAGGCCGGCGTTACCCTTGAGCCCCCCTCTGGGCATCGGCTGTTTATCCCCACAGCCCTGTTTATCGGCGGGCGCTGAAGTAGAGGTGCTCTAGTCACAGCCA
>DATNOW010000819.1:0-3763 GCA_036703515.1 Chroococcidiopsis sp. | reverse complement strand
CACTAAACCACTAGCAAAACTGAGCTGAGCGCTGCATAGGCAGGTGGCAAAAAAGGCTGGATTGTTGGCGTTGGGCTGATAGCGGGCTTGGCAACTGACATGGCTTACCTGACCAAACAGGGCCGTGAGGCGATGGATACGCGAGACCGCTCCCATCAGCGGAAAGCCAAACTGATCCAGTTGATAGGTCCACGTGAGGGGAGCGGGCTGCTGCGGGTTGATGTTGGAGTAGCGGACATAGGTAGGGGTGCCAATCTCAGGCAGCGCTTGAGCGATCGCGTGATGGATGCCGCTCAGCAGCTCAATGTGTTCGACGTGCAGCAGTCGGTGGCGGGCGGCGGCGAGGGCAATCAGGCGCTCGGCTTCAGCGACATCCAACGCCAGGGGATATTCCATCACAACGTGCTTGTCGGCCTCTAGGGCAGCTTGGGCGATCGCCCCATGCTCCCGGTTGATGGTCGAAATCACCACCAGATCAATATCGTCACGACGCAGCAAAGCCGGCCAATCAGAAAGCACCTCGGTTTCAAACGGCTGGGCAAACTCCTGCGTCCGGGTGCGATCGCGCCCCACAATGGCCACAAGCTGCGATCGCGCATCTGCCACTAGGTTCTCTGCCCTGACCTTAGCGGCATAGCCCGTTCCTACCAAACCGACTCGAATTGGCGTCATGCCCTCACCTCTCCAACAAATAGCGCCCTCGCATTATCCCAGGCTGTGCGGCACGGCTCAATGGCAAGTCAGCGCAAGCGCCGGGAGATCAAGCCTGCTCCTGAAGCGTGCTGATAACCCTGTTTATAATCCCTGCTTATGTAACGATGCTGCGGAGATGATCTTTCATGATTTCATGGGTCAGCAAACCCTGATGAGAATTTGCTAACCCACTCATCCATAAAATTTAACTGTTGCTGAATCAAAGTCTTGCTATTTACAACAAGAACTCAGCACAAAATGAGCATAAAGTCAGGCGTCTAGCGGTTCTGGATTATGCACATCTCGCCATTAGCCGCAGGTCTTGCTGCTTATGGGAAATCATATAAGCGAGAACTTTTTCTCATAATGCAGCCCAAGGTATAAGAATTTAGGATTAAATTAAGGATTCGCATTATGAATCCCATTCACCAAACCTCAAAATGGAGGTTGCAGTTACTAGGTTTTCCCGTAGTATCTAAAAATAGAGTTGGGCTGGCATGTGAATCCTCACTGCCAATGCACCTCTGACAGCTATTTACTTTTGGGTTTATACTGCCGTTTTGAGTAATTTGAGAGGATCGCTACATGGCAACTTTTAAGGTCACGTTGATCAACGAGGCTGAAGGGCTGAATACTACGATCGAAGTTCCCGATGACGAGTACATTCTTGACGCGGCTGAAGAGCAAGGTATCGATCTACCCTACTCTTGCCGTGCAGGTGCCTGCTCGACTTGTGCTGGGAAGATCAAAGAAGGTACGGTTGATCAATCTGATCAGTCCTTCTTGGATGATGACCAAATCGAAGCTGGATATGTGCTGACCTGTGTTGCATATCCCACCTCTGATGTCACGATCTTGACCCATCAAGAAGAAGAGCTTTACTAAGTCTTGTTTTAAAAAAGCCGACCGTTTCATAGCTGCTGCCGATGCCCATACTCTTTCCTATGGTGCAGGCAGAATCTAGGTAAGCGTTCACCATTTTGAGTTAAAAGGGCAGGGGGCCAAACCCCTGCCCTTTTTGAGTTGTTTAAAAGCGGGCTGGTTGTGGCTGGGGCGCTGAGCGATCGCCATTAGTGCATGGGGACAGATCACCTCAATGGATCAGGGCGGGTTGCCATAATGGATGAGGTGAATGAGGGTAGATCGCCCGGCTGCGGTCGCCCAGGATAGATCCGCGATCGCTCCAAAGTGGGCACGCTATCAGCAGCACTCGCATACCTCTAGCCCCCTACTCCACCCCTACTCCATGCCCCTGGGAATTACCGCCACACTGTTGCTAGGCTCGCTGTCATTTTGGTGGGGAACGCGTTTTGGGCGCGTCTTGTTGCGCAATGGCGCGACGGCCAATGACCTGTTTACGGGCAAAAACTCGCTGTCGCTGCTGTTTTTGGGGATGTATGTCGCCCTGATTGCGATCGCCCTGCATGTGCCCCAGTTCCACGCCCTGCCGTTGGAGTGGCGATTTTATGGTCTGGAGGTGACGTGGACGATTTTGCGCGTGGTGCTGCTGGGGTTTTGTGGGGTGACCTTTATTGTCAGTTGGCAAACGGCCCGCCCGCAGGTCATGGCTGTGGCGCTGATCGGCATGCTGGGGTTGGGCTGTTTCACCGCAGCAGAGTCTTACTTTCTGTCCCCCATCTACCCGTCTCTGATTGACAACCTGCGCCCCAACGGTATTTTTCAGCAAACCTCTGCTAGCAGTTGCGCCCCGGCAGCCCTGGCCACTGTTTTGCATCGCTGGGGCATCTCCGCTACCGAATCGGGTGTGGCCAAACTGGCGGGCACCAGTCGCCTGGGTACGTCCATGCCGCAACTGATTGTGGCCGCCGAGGGATTTGGCATGGACGGGCTTGAGCTATCGCCCACCTGGGCCCAGATCCGCCAAATCAACCGCCCCGGCGTGTTGGCCACCTGGCTGTATGGCGAAAACGGACGAGTCGCCCATGCGGTTGCGCTGCTGACGATGGATAGCGAGGTGGCGACGATCGCCGATCCGGCCTTTGGTCGGATTTTTCGAGTGCCTCGGGGGCAATTTGACCGCATCTGGCGGCGGCAGTATGTGCCGATTTTTCGCCCGACGGATCTGTTGCTCACCCCAGCCCAGGCGGCTGACTATCTGCGGCGTTTAGATTATGTCGAAGATCCGCAGGAAGATTTGCCTACCTCGATCCGCCGGTTTCAGCGGATCATGGGGGTTGAGTCGACGGGTGAGCTAGACCCGATGACGATTTTGCTGCTGACGGGGCCGTTTTTAAGTGACGATGTGCCGACGCTGCGATCGCCTGCGTAACCAATTCAGGCAGGTCTCTCGATCGCCATAGTCGCTATAGTAGGGATCGTGGATTTAATAACCTGCAATTTTTGGGTAGGGGCGCACAGCCGTGCGTCCTCGCAGAAAACGAGGTTGATGAAAATTATTAAATTCGCAATCTTCAGGACGATAACCCGAGCAAGGCGAAGTTTTACATGGGCTGGAAACGCAAACTGCTGACATGGTTGGTAACGCCGATGGTAATGCTGCTGTTTACCGTAGGGCTGGGGCTGACGGTGGGGCTAATGATGCCGTCTGGGGCATGGGCGCTGGCAGATGACGTGGCCCAGACCGACAGTATGCTGAGTGCTAATGCTGCCCAGATCTTTGAAAATAACTGCGCGGGATGCCACGTAAATGGTGGCAACATCGTCCGCAGGGGCAAAAATTTGCAGCAAAAAGCCCTAGAAAAAAATGGTTTCACCTCTGTCGAGGCGATCGCCCAACTGGTCACCTCCGGCAAAAACAATATGTCGGCCTACGGCGATCGGCTCAGCCCCGAAGACATTCAAGCGGTGTCGGCCTACGTTTTAGAGCGGGCGGCCCAAGGCTGGCGTTAACGGAAACTGGCGTTAACGGAACTGGCATTAACAAAAACTAGAGGGCACCGGCCATGCAGCAAAACAACAGCGAGCCAACCCCACCCCATCCCAACGCACCGGATCTCCATCCAGGGATAGCCAAGCAGCGTCTGTTTGACCGATGGGCACCCAGCTACGACTGGCTGCTGCCGTCGGTGTTTTATCAAGCTCTGCATCT
>DATNOW010000818.1:0-2105 GCA_036703515.1 Chroococcidiopsis sp. | reverse complement strand
TGGACTGCGCTCTAAGGCACTGGCTGAGCGGCGATCGGGGCGATCGAAAAAGTGCTGGTCGGCCGCTTTGCGAATGGCCTCAGTATAGCCATGGGTGAAGGGATCGCTCAGATCGCGCTCATTCCACATCAGGGCAACGCGGCCGTGAGGCTGCAAAATCCGCTGAAACTCGGCTAGGGTGGCAACTGGCTCAAACCAGTGGAATGCCTGACAGCAGGTCACCAACTGCACGCTTTGATCGGGCAAGCCTGTGGCTTCGGCCGTGGCGGCACAAAACTCCACAGCGGGATGCGCGATCGCCGCCTCGCGCATCGCTGCATTGGGTTCGATCGCCCAGACGTTGGCACCCTGCGCCGCCAACAGCCGCGATGAAATGCCCGTGCCTGCGCCCACGTCGGCTACAGGCAGATTCCCGGACTCACCGAGCCCGGCTAGCATGGCGGCGATCGCCTCGGCCGGGTAGCTGGGGCGATATTTGGCATAGTCATCGGCGCGATTAGAAAACCGCTGTCGGGGGTTGAGGGTATGAAGCGGTGTGGAGTTGGGCATGGGGAGAGAGGGAGAGAGGGTGTGGTTCGGCTGCGCTCACCAACCGGGGGGAGGGAGGAAGAACAGGGGGAGGAAAGGATAGACTGGACGGGAGGGCGCTGTCGCTTAGGATCGTGGATTAAATAATTCCTATTAGCCAAGTTCTATCAGCCAAGTTCTATGTAGGGGCGCACCGCTGTGCGCCCTGACCTGAGAATTACACCTGCATAAATCCACGATGCTTAGTCATACGCAGGTTGCTTGAATCGTAAGATCAGCCACATTGACAAGCTTCAGGCAAATTAGAAGCCTCGGACACATTGGAAAACTAGAGCAAATTGGATATGGCGAATTTAGTCACATCGCTGATTGTTGCATTTTGGGTGAGTGCGATCGCCCTGCTTTCGGTACAAAACGCGCGCCCGGTGACGCTGCGGTTCTTAACACTGCAATCGGTGCAGCTGCCGGTGGGGTTGGTGCTGTCGTTTAGTGCGGCAGTGGGCATGGTAGGCACGGCCTTGATCTTACCGGCTCGCAAAGTTAGAGCGAAACCCCAAGACGACGATCGCTTCGAGGAAATTTAGCCCAGGCTTAGGGAACAATCGGTGCCAAGGGTCAAAATTTTCCCAATGCTCCACCCGAAATTTCTCCAAATTTTCGCCCAAAAACAGGGCTACTCGCCAAAACTAGCCAGTAGCCGCTAACAGCCTAAACCCAAGGGCAGACTTACTCGACGCCAACGGAATAAACTTGGCCGTCAATCAGCAAACGCGTGATGCCCTTGGCTTGCAGGTAAGGGCTGACCTTGGTCAGCATTTTGCCATCGGGCACCTTCACCACCCGCTGCGATCGCCGCACAAAGCGCTTGGCCACTCGATGATTGTCAAAAATCGGCAGCGTCTTGGCGAGGGTTTCTTCATCGGGAATCTGCCCCAGTTCGGCAAAGTCTTTGAGGGGACGGGTAATCAGCTCAGCGGCCCGATCGACCACCAGATAAAACGTCCGGGGAATGGTTGCTTCAGACAGCGGCAGCACCTGCAGGAATGCCCCGGTTTGGATATGGAACTCGCCTAGACCAGCCAAGTCATCGCCCGCACCAAAGTCATCGTCATCGTCATCGTCGTCGCCATCGAGGTCATCGTCGAGGTCGTCGCCATCGAGGTCATCGTCGAGGTCGTCCTCTTCATCGAGGTCATCCTCAAAACTCTGTGCCGGGCTGACGATGTCTTCGGCCAAGATTTCGGTGATGGTGTCGGCCTCTACCCCAAACCCTGCGCTCACGTCAGCGCCATCGGTCGCGCTGATTGCGGCCGCTTCTAGGGTCAGTTGGGTGTCGCGATCGCCTTCCTGGTCATCCCCTTCTGCCCGCGATCGCTTGCGCTGTCGGCGTTGGGGCGCTTCAGGTTTGGCTGGTTTGGGGCGCGATCGCTCGGGTATCGGCTCGGTTGCCGACTCGGTCACGGGTTCTGGATCAGATTCTGGCTCAGGCTCTGATAACGCTCCGGTCACCTGTGCTAGCACGGGCTCTGGGCTAGTATCTGCCGCTGCAGGGGCTGATTCGGCCGCGGCGCTGGCTG
>DATNOW010000817.1:0-7664 GCA_036703515.1 Chroococcidiopsis sp. | reverse complement strand
TGGGTGGGTGGGGAAGGGGGAGGGAGAGAGTGGGAGGGAGTGGGAGGGAGAGTAAGAGGGGAAGGGTGGGTGGGGCGATCGCTTTCCTTGTCCACAGGTTTTCCTGATTGATGGGCTGAGCCGTCGCAGATATAGCTATAGTCTTAGCGGTCAGGAGTACGGTGTGAATCGGCTATTTTTTATTCGCCCAACAGCTACTTGCCCAATAGCTAGTTGTCCAATAGCTAGTCGCCAAATTGCATGTGCTGCTGATCGCTCTACGGATCGCACTACAGGTCGCTCTACAGCGCTAGCGCCGTGGCTGGCCAGCCTGACCGCGTCGGTGCTGGTGTTAACGCTGACGGCACCGGCAGTTTTGGCTCAGAGTGTGGCTCCGGGGGCGCGCAATCGCCCCAGCGCTAGCCCGATCACCAATGCTCTGACCAGTGGGAGTGCCCCTGTTGGCGGCTATTTGCTGGGTGCAGGCGATCGCGTCCGGGTGGATATTTTCAACGTGCCTGAATACAGCGGCGAGTTTCCGATTTTGGCGGATGGCACGGTTAACCTGCCGCTGGCGGGTGCGGTGTTGGTTCGCGATATGACTTTGCAGCAGGCGGCGGCGGCGATCTCGTCTCGCTATGTGTCGATTTTGCGCCGCCCGGCTGTGACCGTGAGCCTGCTGCAAACGCGACCGATCACGGTGGCGATTGTGGGCGAGGTCAACCGCCCGGGGCCCTACACCCTCACCCCCGATGCTAGCGGCGGCAGCATTGGCTCTTCGGCTATCCCGACGGTGACTCAGGCGATCGAGCAGGCGGGCGGCATTACCCAACTGGCCGATATCCGCAGTGTTGAGGTGCGGCGGCGATCGCCAGCGGGTACGCAAGAAATTATTCCGCTCGACTTTTGGCAACTGCTGCAAGAGGGTGACCTCAGCCAAGATCTGCTGCTGCAAGCGGGCGATACGATTGTGATTCCAACGGCAACGGCGCTAGACCCCAGCGAAATCACCGAATTGGCCTCGTCTAGTTTTTCGGCCGATGCCATGACGGTCAACATTGTGGGGGAAGTGGCCCGTCCTGGAGCGGTCGAGGTAGCGCCCAACACTCCCCTCAACCAAGCGCTGCTAGCAGCCGGTGGGTTTAATACGCGGGCGCGACGCGGCACGGTGCAGCTAATTCGCCTGAACCCCGATGGCACGGTGTCACAGCAGGCGATCGCCGTTGATTTTACCCAAGGGCTAAACAGCGCCAGCAACCCCTCCCTGCGCCCCAACGACACAATTGTGGTGGGGCGTTCGTCCCTGGCCAACATCAGCGACACGATTGGCCCGTTTGTGTCGTCCTTCACGGGCGTATTCGGGATTTTGAGATTGCTGGGGCTGTAAGGGCTGCCTGTCTAAAATCCCCAGGTGCGTTTAGGGCCAATATCCAGGTGCAGGAGGTTGGGCAGATTGCTATAAATACCGACGCCGCCATTCCACCACAGCATCACCGCATTGGCCAACTGCCGCCCGCTGTAGCCTGAAACCTGCAAATCCACGGCCTTGCCGGTCAAATGCTGGCTGTTCGACACACCGCCTACCGCTGAATTCACAGCCGGGGGGCGATACCATGAATTGACCTGTAGCGGTCTACCGATCTGGTTTCTCACCTTTTGCAGCTCTTTGGCTAGGGCCACGATGTTATTCACAATCTCCACTGTGGCTGGCAGGCGCGTGGCGTTTTTGGTCGCTTCACCCCAAGTAAAGCTGCCCCCTGGCACAATCGGCTGATCGGTATAGAAGGTGCTGGTGTTGCCCGGCAGCTTAAATGCTCTGCCGCTGTAGACCGGGCTCGGACTAGGCGACGGCTTGGGCACCGGGTAGACAACCTTACCGCTCCGCAACACTTGGGCATGCTGGTCGTAGACATACCAGGTGCTGAGGTCGCGGATGTAGTCTTTGGCATATTTCAGCGCAAACTTGATATGCCCGTTGAAACTGCCCTGGGCGTCGGCATAGGCATAGGAGTCGAGCTTTAAGAGGGTGTCTGGCGGGACGGTGTAGATTTCATCGGGGGCAAGCTGGCTGCTTTGCACGGGGCGACGTTTAAACAAGGTCTCGCGGGTGACTCGCAGCACAAACAGATTGGGATCTTCGGTAGGGTAAACGACCTGGTCATCAAACTCGACATAGGCGTGCTGGTCATACACAAACCAGGTGCTCAGCCCTTGGACATAGTCTTGCTGATTGCGAATGGCAAATTTGATATGGCTGGCAAAATCGCCTTGGGCATCGGCGTAGGCGTAGGAGTGCAGCAAAAACTTCTGCCCATGCTGGATGGCCACGGTTTCAGCCGGTGGCAGTGCGGCCGACTGAATGGGACGGCGTTTGAGGATGGTGTCGGCGTTGATTTGCAAAATCGGCAGCGTTTCTTGGTCTTCGTGGGGGTAGACGACCCGCCCATCAAACTCGACTTTGGCGTGGAGGCTGTAGATAAACCAGGTGTTGAAGCCCTGAATGTTGCTGGCTTTGAGCGTAAATTTGATGTGCCCGTCAAAGGGGCCGTTGATGTCGGCGTAGGCATAGGACTGGATTTCATAGGTGGTGCCAGCGGCCGCTTCATATTTCTCGCGTGGGGTCAGTTGAGACGCCGGTTCGGGGCGCAGCTTAAAGACGGTATCTTGGGTCACTTTGAGAATTTGTTGCACCATAGCTGTCCTCGACGCGATTGTTCAGGACAATTGATCAAATTCATTGATCAATCGTTCCGATTTGGGTTGATCTGCTTTTTGGTTGATCTGCTTTTTACAGTAGCGCTGCTCGGGCAGTCTGCGATAATCTCCAAGAGATTCTTTTGGCGATCGCCCCCGGTAAGTGTGGTCTCTGCTTGACTGACCCGTCGTTAAATCGCCTGCATTGCTTGAGACGACTTGATCCCGCGCTCCGCAGAACATGTCATGAAAATTGCCATAATTTCGTCTGGCTTCCTGCCCGTGGTTGATGGTGTGACGGTGACGCTGCTTAATCGGCTGCGCCAACTCAGCCAGTTGGGGCATGAGGTGCTGGTGTTTTGCCCCGACTACAGCACCCTAGCGTCGATTTATCCCAACTGGCGCGACTATCAGGGTGACATCTTGCCAGGGGTGCGGGTGGTAAATTTGCCCAGCACGTCGTTTATGGGGATATCGTTTGAGCGCAATGTCAGCAAAGCCTCCTACGATATCGTGCTGCGCCAGTTAGCCCAATTTCAGCCCGATGTTATCCATGTGGATGAACCCGATCGCCTGTTTTTAGGCTTCGACAAAATTCCTGGGATCGATTACGCCAAGGCGCACAAAATCCCCTGCTTCGGGTTTTATCACACCAATTTTTTGGACTACATGGACGACTTTTTGCCGCTGCCGCGCTGGGCGATCGCCCCCCTCAAGGAACTGGCCCGACGCTGGATCACCTGTCGGGTGTTCAACGCCTACGATGCCACCATTGTTTCGGGCCCGATCACCTACCAAAAAGTGCTCAAAATTGGCATTAACAATGCGGTCAATGCCGATGTGCTCGGGGTAGACAGCGACCAGTTTTCACCCGATTTGCGATCGCCCCATTTCTTTGAGCAGCGCTACGGCCTGCCCAGTCTGGATGCCAAAATTAAGCTGCTGTTTTTAGGACGGCTGACCCCCGATAAGGGCTGGAAATTTACCCTCAAGGCCCTGCCGCTGCTGGCGCAAGCGGTCGACTGCCAAGGGATAGCAATTGTGGTGGCGGGCGATGGCGATATGGCTCGGGCGATCGCCAAAGGTTTGGCCAAGCTACCGATCGAATCGCACCTGCTGGGACGCATCGCCCCCGCCGAGGTGCCCGCCCTGTTGGCCAACAGCGATATCCACATCACCGCTTCCACTAAGGAAACCAAAGGGCTGACGGTACTCGAAGCCTTTGCCAGCGGCATTCCGGTGATTGCACCCAAGTCCGGTGGCGTAATCGACAGCATCCAACCCGGCGTCAACGGGCTGCTGTTTGCGCCGGGCGATCGCAGTGCCTTTGTGCAGGCGATCGCCACGCTGGTGCAGGATGCCGACCTCCGCAGCGAAATGGGCCGCAACGGCAGAGCGTATGCGGCCCACTATGATTGGCGACAGGCAAGCGATCGCCTCCTAGAAATTTGGCAGAATCCAGGGCCTTCCTAAAGATCGCGAATTCAATAACTGCTATCAGTCCAGTTCCCTGTAGGGGCGCACCGCTGTGCGCCCTTACCCCAGAATTTCAGGTTATTTCATCCACACTCCTAAGGGGCAGCCCTAGTTGAGCAATAGCCACTTTTGCCCGTTGAGGCGCTGAATCGTGTAGAGCACCAGCAAATCAAGGGAAACTTTGCGCTCATCGATCATGAACGATTCCAGCACGCTGGGCGTGGAGCCATAGTCGGCGCAGGCAAAGAACTTTTGCCCTTGGATGTCTTCTTTCAAAAAGCCAATGATAAAGGAATGCTTGCCGCCTCTAAACCGGCCGCTGACTTGCCAGCATTCATCCATGGCGCTTAATCCCTGAACCGGCAGCTTGGTCTTGGCAAAGGTTAACTCTGCATCATCCACGTTCAAGGTTTTCAGCGTTTTTTGCAGGCTGGGCAAAAAGTCTTGATTGATGAAGTCGGCAAATGGTTTGTCTTCTAGGGCCGGCGGCTTTTCTTTTTTGGGAGGACGCTCGGCTTTGGCCGCAGGGGCGGCAGCTTTGGACTCAGCAGGGGTGGGGTTGGTTTCGTCTGGCATGGGTCAGATCAGTCTCAGACTAATGAGAACGGAATATTAGGATTGGGCGATCGCGGCCTACCGACGCAACACCCAGGAAGCGCAGGCAGGCGATCGACTACGTTCATAGTACAAGGTTTGACCCAGGCAAAACCATCACAACCGCCCGCCAGCTACCTGAAAAATCCAATCGTCGTGATAAGCAAATCCTAGGGTAGGGTGGCGCAGGTGGATATGCAGGTGGATATGCAGATGGTATGCAGACGGAGATATGGACAGACATAGCGCGAATCCAGGCATTTCTCGATCGGAAACGCCTGGATTCGGGGGGAATTTGGTTTGCCTGGGCTGTGCCCTCAGTGGATGCTCCCTTAGCGGGGCTCAACCGCCCGCCACTGCTGGCACAATGCTAACTTCGTCTCCGGCGGCGAGGGCGGTGTTTTTGCCGTCCAAAAACCGGATATCTTCGCTGTTGACGTAGAAGTTAACGAACCGGCGCAGTTCGCCTTTTTCGTCACATAAGCGCCCCTTGATGCCAGGGAATGACGTATCGAGGGTATCGAGCAGTTCGGTGATGGTTGTACCGGCACACTCAATCGTAGCTTGGTCGTTGGTGAACTTTTGCAGTGGGGTTGGGATGAGAACTTTGACGGACATAGTCTGAAAATTAGGGCGAGTGAAGAGTGATAGAGCAAGTTACCAAGGCGGCAACTCAAAAATTTTAGATCGAATCAAACCGGGCGATTATCGATTAAACGAGGGTTAAACCGCGTCTAATCGATAACGGTGCCTAGGATAAACGATGCTTGGGATAAACGGTGACTGGGTGCAGTGAATGGTCTTGGGGCGATCGCCTAGACGAGGACTTGCTGCCATTCCAAGCGGTCGAGGGTTTGGGCCCGCTCTAGGGCGCGCTCAAAGCTTTCCAGCTTGGGCTCGATTGTAAACGGTTCGCCAATGCAGCCCTGCACAGCCTCTTGGGTTTTGAGACCGTTGCCGGTGATGTAGACAACGGTAGTTTCGTCGGGGTTAATTTTGCCCGCTTCCACCAGCTTTTTGAGGACGGCAATGGTGGTGCCACCGGCTGTCTCAGTAAAGATGCCTTCGGTTTCAGCCAGGAGCTTGATGCCCGCCACGATTTCTTGATCGTTGACCGACTCAATGTTGCCGTTGGTCTTGCGGGCGATGTCTACGGCATAAACCCCGTCAGCCGGGTTGCCGATAGCGATCGACTTAGCGATGGTGTTGGGTTTGACCGGGGTGATAAAGTCGCGCTCTTCCCGGAACGCTTGGGCGATGGGAGAGCAGCCTTCGGCTTGGGCACCGCTAAAGCGCACGGCTTTTTCGTCGACTAGGCCGACTTTGACAAACTCTTGGAAACCTTTGTAGATCTTGGTGAACAGGGAGCCAGAGGCCAACGGCGCAACGATGTGGTCGGGCAACTGCCAGCCCAACTGTTCGGCGACTTCATAGCCCAAGGTCTTGGAACCTTCGGAATAGTAGGGGCGCAGGTTAATGTTGACGAAACCCCAGCCGTGGGTGTTGGCCACTTCAGAACAGAGGCGGTTGACCTGGTCGTAGTTGCCGTGCACCGCCATGACGGTGGGGCCGTAGATCAGGGTGCCCAGCACTTTGCCGGCTTCCAAATCGGAGGGGATGAAGACGCAGCAGTCGAGCCCGGCATGGGCGGCGATCGCAGCGGTCGAGTTAGCCAAGTTGCCGGTGCTGGCGCACGACACGGTGGTGAAGCCCAGCTCACGGGCGCGGGTCAACGCAACCGACACCACCCGATCCTTGAAGCTGAGGGTCGGCATGTTGACGGCATCGTTTTTGATGTAAAGATTTTTGATCCCCAGGCGACGCGCCAGACGGTTGGCTTTGACCAGCGGGGTCATGCCGGTGCCCACGTCAATCGGGTTTTCGGAGGAGACGGGCAAAAATGCACGGTAGCGCCAGATCGACTTTGGCCCAGCCTCAATGGTGGCGCGGGTGACGGTGCGCTGGATGGCGCTGTAATCGTAAACCACTTCCAACGGGCCAAAACAATATTCGCAAACGTGGGTTGCTTTGGGCTCATACTCTGCGCCACATTCTTTACACTTCAATGCTGTAAAAGTAGCCGCAGAAGACAGGGTGGAGTGAGAAGTTTGCAGCGCCTGAGTCATGGATGGATACGTCTCCCAACAAGATTTTTTGAGCGTCAGTTGTTATGGTTTGGCACTTATTGTTTAGCGCAAGGCTTGAAATATGCCGACTGGGCTAGGTTTGCAGCGCTATCCCCACCCAATGGATCGGATAGTAACATGGGCTACAAGCACCGTCAAATATACCCGACTCTTTTTGTCGGGATTGATTCAATCCCTTGCGGGGTCTGCCTAGCCGCCGCTGACGGGGGGGATCAGCACCACTTCATCGCCATTTTTTAAGGCTGTATCGGGTTCGACAAATTGCAAATTGACGCCAAAGCGGGTGAGATCGCGCCATTGATTGAGCTGGGGCTGCTCTTGCAGGAGGCGATCGCGCACCTGGGCGACGGTAGCCCCACAGGGAAACTCAAGGGTCAGCTCAGAGACGCCATAGGCCTCTTGGTAAGCCGCAAACAGTTTGACCGTCACGGTAATCGATGAATTTTGGGATGAATTTGGGGGTGAAGTTTCTACAGAATCAGCCATAGCGTTTGCCATTGAGTTTGTCATTGCGTTTGCGATCGAATTTGCCATTAGAATTTTGTGGTCGAATTTGCGATCGCGTTTGCGACCAAGTCATCGGTCTAATCAGCTCTAAATTAAATGTAAGACCTCGTGCAGGCGAGCGAGACGCTCAGAGGACGGCCCAGATGGAGAACTGCGTGGCAAAATGGTGTATCACGATTTGCTCAGTGAGAAAAACACCAGTGAGAGAAACACCTATGATGAACCTCCCCACGCTTCAGGCTGCATTTGAGCGGGGCAATGCCCTCA
>DATNOW010000816.1:0-3183 GCA_036703515.1 Chroococcidiopsis sp. | reverse complement strand
TCAACCCCTGTGCATCTCCGCCGATCGCATGCCAATTAAGGAAAAGTCTATCAAGTTGAGGCAGCCACTGGCGGCTCAAAGCCTTGCAGAATCAGACTTTAAGCCATGAATTTTTGTAAATCTGACTCTACCCAAGTTTCGACGCAGCGGGGGAGTCTTCTTACTCTCTGGGATTTGTGCTGAGATCGACCGCTAAAAGGCGATGAGTTTGGCCAAGGTTTCCTGGGAAAACGGAAAACGTCAGCGTGTCCAGAAGGGGCGTTTGCATCGGGGGCGTTTGCATCGGGGGCGTTTGCAGCAGCATTACCGTTCTACATATAGGTCTAGAGCGATCGCCCTCTCCCAAGCTTGCCCAAAAAACAGGAGGACTCAGCAACCAAAGCACGCAGCAATCACGCAATAATACAGCCAGTGTTGTCGAGCAACGCTGACCAGCTAGACCGCGGCAACAGGTTTGGAGTTCAGAATCGCTATTGCTGGGCTGGGATAAACCGAGCAATGGGCACTTCGCGTTCGAGTTGATTCAGCCGTGGCGGATAGCCCAGTTGAAAGGCGAGGAAAGCTAAACCTAGCTCTGGATTGCGCACGTTGGCGTTCCACTGGTTATGACAGATGGCCCAATAGAGCTGATGGGCGTTTTCGTTATCAACGGTGGCGGCCACGCCTGGGCTGACGTACTGTAGCGTGACAGAGCTGCGGTCGGGGGATTCAAAGGCCACAAAAGGCTGACGGGTGGAACATTGCACCCATTCTGTCCGAGGTTGGGATGCTGTTTGCAGCGATCGCATCACCGTCTCGACACGATATAGCGTCGTCAAATCGTCCTCAACATAGCGCTGCTGTAAGATCGCTTGCTCGATCACGTAAGATTCCCAGCAATTTCCTTGGCTACAGCCAGAGGTCAGCAATCGCTCTGAGGATTGGGCCAGTGCAGGAACAGACCATGCAGGAACAGACCATAGTGTGAGCAAGGTGGATGCGGCGATCGCAGATACTCGATTCATTGCGGGGTGTCCTCCAATAACCTATCCGAGTCGTTCGACTTCCCTATTCCTTATAGATTAATCCGTTTTCAAAAAGTGCCAGGGTGATTTGATCACGGCACCAAGGAATCTTGACTGCAAGCGATCGCCCCTCCGGGAGAGACGCATTAATGCTGTAAGGGATAGACAGCCACTCTTGCTCTGCGTGCTGCCAATTGCGATCGCCCATGAAAGTTTTACACGTTATCCCCTCCATCAGTCCGGCGTTGGGTGGCCCTACCCAGGTCGTGCTCAATCTCGTCGATGCCCTCAGAGTCGAGGGCATTGATGCGGAGATCGTCACCACCAACGACAATGGAGCCGAGGTGCTCGATGTCCCCCTCAACCAGCGCGTGATCTATCAGCGGGTGCCGGTCTGGTTTTTGCCTCGGTTTCCGCTGCCGATGAAAGAATTTATCTTTTCGGCGTCTTTAACGCGCTGGCTCTGGCAGCATATCCGCGACTATGATCTGCTCGATAATCACTACCTATTCTCCTATGCGCCCACCTGCGCCGGAGCGATCGCCCGCTGGCAGCAGGTTCCCTACACGGTGCGCACCATGGGGCAGCTCAGCCCTTGGGCGCTGGCCCAAAGCCGCCGCAAAAAGCAGATTTATACGGCGCTGATCGAACGCCACAACCTCCGGTCGGCCCATGCGATCCACTGCACCACCCTTGCCGAAGCCGACGATGTGCGCCGCTTTGGGCTGACCAACCCGCTGGTGACACTGCCCTTGGGTGTGCCCCATCCTACCCCGGTAGCCGACGCCCGCGCGGCCCTCAGCCAGCTTTACGGCATCCCCAGTGACCGTCCTGTGCTGCTCTTTCTGTCGCGGCTGCACTACAAAAAACGCCCCGACCTCTTGCTGTCTTGCCTGCAAGATCTCCGGCTGCGGGGTATCGACTGCCACTTGATCTTGGCGGGCTCAGGCGAATCTGACTATGAGCAGGCCCTGCGCCAGCAGGTGGCTGCCCTTAATCTGGGCGATCGCGTTACCTTTACCGGGTTCGTCACCGGGATCGACAAAAACCGGCTGCTGCAAGGAGCCGATGTATTTGTCTTACCTTCGTTTTCTGAAAACTTTGGCATTGCCGTTGTGGAAGCGATGGCCGTTGGGCTGCCCGTCGTGCTCACTCAGGGCGTGCAGCTCGCCCCCGAGGTGGTCGAGTATGGGGCGGGTCTGGTGGTCGATGGCACCATTGCGGCCATGACTGGGGCGATCGCCCATCTGCTGGAATCCCCTGATCTGCGTCGACGGTTGGGCAATCGCGGGCGGCAACTGGCCATTCAGCGCTACGACTGGCAGGCGATCGCTCGTCAACTGGGCACGGCCTATGAAGCGATCGTCTACCGCGCCGCCCAACCCACAGCGCTATCGCGGCGATCGCGCTAATTGCATGGGTGCTAATGGCATCGCGCTAATGGCATCAGGCAAAAACAGAGAAAAAAGCAGCAAAAAAGCAGCGGGGCATTGGCTAAGCCTCTCCTGAGAGAACTGCCCCACTGCTAAACAACTGTCAACTTGATTTAACGGTCACTTGAGCGCTAAAGAGATAGGCTCTGCACTCTTGCAGCATTCGACAAAGCGGCTACAGGCAGAGTAGGCGATACGGCAAATCTGAGAATTGATCTTCGAGCCCATCCTCTGCGGAGGACGCCCAGGAGACACCTTTAGGCTTTAACCTTCTTGGCCATATCCATGTAGACGTTGAGGCTAGGGCCAGGACGACGACGGCTAGAGCTACCCGAAGATACCAGAAAGTCGGGGGCAAACACAGTCGGGCCAGATGCTGCCGGGGCCGCTACTTTAGCCGGAGCGGCTGCTTTTACAGGTTCCGGTGCAGGCGCTGCCGGGGCCGCTACTTTACCGTTTGAGGAGGCAACGGCTGCTGCGGGCTTGGCAGCCGCTGCGGGTGCTGCTGCCTTGGGAGCCGCCGCAGGAGCCGCTGCAGGAGCCGCTGCCCCTGTGGTCGCCGGATCTGCTTCCAAGTAATATTCTGATTTCTTGAAAATATTGAAGATTCCGAAGATCCCACCCAAAAAGGATAAGAATCCTCCGATCAGTTTTTTGATAACGCCCATTGTTGCGATCGCTCCTATAGCCTTAACTTTGCTTACAAAACTCCAACAAACTTATCCCTTCGTATGACAAGAAGAGGA
>DATNOW010000815.1:0-2950 GCA_036703515.1 Chroococcidiopsis sp. | reverse complement strand
GCGCGTTTGTCGCCGACGGCGGTTTGGCAGGCGCTGAGGACGAGGAGTTCGATGGGGGTGTCGCGGTTGAGGTCGCTGTTTTGCAGTAGCTGGTTAAGCTGGGTGATGTTAATCCGGCCGTCCCAGGTGAGAATGTAGGTGTCTTGGACGTTGGAGCTAAACTGCCCGTGGGTGGCAAGATGGACTACGGGTGAGGGGGCATCGCTGACGTATTGGCGAAAGGACTGGGCAGTAAAGTCTTGGTTGAGCAAAATGCGGCTGGGGACGCTGGCTTGAATCTCGTGCAGTTCGTTGGCGACGCTGGGCAGGGAGGAGAAGCCTTGGCGTTCTTCGGTGAGGCCGGCGGCTAAAATGCTAAATCGTTCTTCTTGCAGGGGTTTGGCGCTGAGTAATTGCAGCCCTGGGGTGAGCGCAATGCTAAACCGCTCGACTAAGAACTGATTGCCGTCGTGCAGTGCGGCCATGGGAATGTTGCGCAGTACTCCGTCTAGGACAAACACAAGGGTAGAAATCTGATGTTCGGCAAGGTCGGCTTCGGCGGGGCGAATCAGCCAGTCATACACTTGCTGGGCGCTGGGCATAAAGCGCTGCCGCAGGCGATCGGTCAGGGTTTGGCGTAGCCGCCCGGTGGTGGCTTCGACTTCGGCGCTGGTGATGGCGGTGCTATAGTGCCGCAGCGGCTGATTGGGGATGCTGAGGATCACCTCAAGGCGCTCGGGCAAAATAATCGGGTAGAGGACGGCGGCTTTGGGGTCAAGCTGATCAATATCAACGGCTCTTGCATTAAGGCAGGCTTCTCGAAAGAAGTTGTCGAGTTCGGCTAGCTGTAGCGATTCGATCACTTTGCGGGCTTTTTCCAGGTTGCCGGGGCTGACGCTACCGCTGTCGTCTGGGGTGAGCAGCAGGCTGGCGAGTTCGCGGTGGATCGGTTCGACGATTTGCTGAAAGGCAAACTGGAGGTCGGTGTTGGCGGTGACGAGGTCGCTGCGCAAAAATTGCAGGGTGTTGACGGCTTCGCTGTAGGCGGCGATCGCCTGTTGATAGGTGGGGCTGCTGGCGCTCTGCCCGACAGATTGGGCCTTGAGAATGCGCCCTAGCTGCCACTGCCAGCGATAGGAAATATCGGACGCGTTGCTGCTTTGGGTGAGGAGCAGGGCCTGCTCGGTCAGGCGGTGAGCGGCATCCCACTGCCCGGTTTGTTCGTAAAGGGTGCCGAGGGTGCCATAGGCATAGGACTGGGCTCGGCTGTCGCCAAGGGTCTGGGCCTGCTGAATGGCGGTCTGGAGCATCTGGGCGATCGCCTCGGGGCTAGGGGCGGCAGAGGGGTTAGTCTGGCGCAGGGTGATCAGGCTATTGGCGAGATTAACCCAGGCGTCAACGGTGGCGCGGCTGGGGGGCTGGGCGCTAATTTGGGTTTGCAGCGCAGTCCATAGCGGTTGGAGCGATTGGAGCGGCTGGAGCGACTGTAACGACTGAAGGTTAGACGTAGAGCCGGATTCGACCAGGAGGCTGAGGCGATTGAGCTGGATCTGGATGCGGCGGCTAGGGGAGCTGGTTTGGGCGACGGCCTGGTCGTAGTAGGCGATCGCCCCAGCCGGGTTAGCCTGGGCGCGGGTGGTGTTGCCGAGGCTAAACAGGGCATCGCTGATGGCATCGCTGGCCTGTAGCCGTTGCCCAACGGCCAGGCTGTCTTGCAGCACCTGGGCCGATCGCTCTAAGTTACCCGTTACCCGCAGCAGGTCGCCTAGGGTTTGCAGCCCCCGCGCTTTGACCAACGAATCGGGCTGGGTTTGCAGGGTTTGTTCGAGGGCACTGAGGGCAGTAACGGCCCGCCGATATAGCCCCAAGGCAGCCATGGCCTGGGCTTGGTTGATCTGGCTGGCGATCGCCCCGGTGACGTTGCCGTTTTGCTGGTGGCGACTGGCGGCCTGCTCCCAGGTGGCCAGAGCCTGTTCGGCTTGCCCTTGCTCGAGCTGCAGCTGCCCTTGGATGTCGAGGGTCTGGGCCAATACAGCGAGGCGATCGCCACTGTCGCTAGACTCGGCCGCCAATAGCGCCAAGCTCGAGGCGATCGCCCGATTGGCGGCGTCCCATTGACCGAGCTGCTGATAGGCCAGGCTCAAGTTGCTCAGCGTCATCGCCTGCCGCAGGGAATCTCCTTGAGAAGCATAGCCCTGCTCGGCTTGCTCAAAGGCCGCGATCGCCTCGGTGTAGCGACCGGCAGCATACCACTCGCGCCCCTGCTGGTCGGCAGCTTGAGGGCTAGTGCTTGGGCCCAGCGTGACGGCCGGTTCGGTAAGAGAGGACTCACCAGCAAATTCACCAGCAAATTCAGCCGTCGGTTCAGCTGCAGATTCAGCCGCAGACACTACCCATGCCTGGGGCGATCGCCCCGTGGAAAAGCTGCTCTCTGGAGACATGGCAGCCCCCGGCGGCAAAATGCAGGCTAAAATCGCTAACACCGTCAGCGTCACAAATACCGATGCCCGCACCCAGCGCCGTCGCTGACTGCGATCGCCAGGGATGACCGATGGAGAAGGATCGCCTTTGCGCGGCTTAATTCTGCGTTTTTCCTGCATGGCGGTTGAATAGCTCTGTAAAGATGACGATTACGGGTACTGGCTAGGAGGCAGATTGGACATGAATCATAATTGCGCCGCACATTGACTTGCACCAAAGCCACCGTTTTGCGGCGTGGCCATAGGAGCTTGGGCGGTCAAAATCACCTCACCGTTTGCCCCAATTACCCAGCCCTGAGCCTCAATCAGCGGGGCATCAGCAGGGCGAATGACGGTCGCAATGATTTCTGGGATAGTCTGCTGGAAGGTATGCAGAGCGGTGACATGAGCGCCCATAGACGCATCCGCAGTAGCATCCGCAGTGGCATCCGCAGGCAGCGTCACCAAGTCAGCCAGAGGAGTGCTCGTGCTCAGCGGCTCTAAGGGGTTGG
>DATNOW010000814.1:0-6212 GCA_036703515.1 Chroococcidiopsis sp. | reverse complement strand
CAGCAACGTGGTGGGGCAGCTTGCGCCTAGCAAAACGGCTTGGGATCTGCTCAAGGCCTGCTTCCCGGCCGGAACCGTCAGCGGCGCTCCCAAAATTCGGGCGATGGAGATCATCCACGAGCTAGAGGGCTACCGGCGCGGGGTCTATTCGGGAGCCTATGGCTATTACGACTTTGAAGGACAGTTGAACACAGCGATCGCCATCCGCACGATGGTAGTAACCAGTCAGCCCAATGGCGGCCATATCGTCAGCGTCCAGGCAGGGGCGGGGCTGGTGGCCGACTCTGACCCCGAACGCGAGTATGAGGAAACCCTCAACAAAGCGCGGGGGATGCTAGAGGCAATCCGCTGCCTGCGCTAATCGCTAAGCATCTTGTCTGTGAAAATAGCGAGCTGTGAAAATAGCGATGAGAAAATAGCCGTGAAAAAGCGATCGCCCTCTAGGAAATTCTGGAGGGCGATCGCTTTTTTGATAATGTCCAATATCGAGGCAGAATCCTAACGGCTTAACGGACGGTTAACTTACCACTTCAGCAAGTTAAACTGCTCCATGTCGATGGTGTCGCGGTTGCGGTAGATCGACAGCACGATCGCCAAGCCAACGGCTGCTTCTGCTGCCGCAATAGTAATCACGAATACTGCAAACACCTGTCCCTTAATTTCTGCCGGATCCAGGAAATTAGAAAACGCCATTAGGTTGAGGTTGACCGAGTTGAGCAACAGCTCAATCGACATCAACACGCGAATTGCATTACGGCTCGTGACTAAGCCATAGATGCCAATACAAAACAGCGCGGCGGCCAGAATGAGAAAATACTGAAGTTCCATAGCTCACACACTTGGTCTAACGTTTCGTTCCAGTCAGTTCGCGGGGGCGCTCCGGCAAAGTCAGGGCGGTATCGCGATCGCTTGCCAACTCCTCGGGCAAAAATTCGCGGCGGGCCAAGACAATGGCTCCAATCAGCGCTACCAGCAGCAGCACCGACGCCAGTTCAAAGGGCAGCAGGTAGTCGCTAAAGAAGTGCTTGCCAATCACTACGATGGCTTCATCTCCAGCAGGTGTAGCGCTAGAGATGTCCCAAGGCGTAGACAGCACCATTGTTGACAGCAGGGCAAACAAACCAAAGCAAACCGTGGCCGTAGCAGCGCGACCAAGCCAGGCGTTTTTGACCGGGACAAAATCTTGGCGCTTGTTGACCAGCATGATCCCAAACAAGATCAAGACGTTCACCGCACCGACATAGATTAAGATCTGCGCGGCTGCGACAAATCCGGCATTTAACAGGATATAAAGCCCTGAAATGCTGATAAAAACAGCGCCCAGCAAAAATGCAGAATAAACAATATTGTCAAGCAGCACCACACCCAATGCCGTCCCCAGCATCATGGCTGCCAGCACAATAAATGAAATAAGTTGAACCCCATCAGCTAGATTCACAGCGTTTTCTCCATCCAGGTTGTTGGGCCAGGTTGTCGGGCCAGATTGTCAGGCTTTAGGTTTGCGGCATTGACCGTGAGGGCCACAGGTTACAGGCTACAGGTTAGGGGGATGATCAGCAAGTCTCTCTACCACCTGCGGCTGCATTGCGGCTGTGGGAATCTCGGGTCGATCAATGCTAAACCTTGTCGGCTCAATATTGTCGGCTCAATAGCAGTTATTCGAATAACCGTTCGAAAGTCGTTCGAATAGCCGTTGGAACAGTTTTTAGAGTCGTCAACGGGTTATGAAGCGCTCTCTTCGCTATCCAAAATTTCTTCGGGCAGGCGACCGGGGCGATGGGTGCCGGGGGGCAACCCGTGGGGTTCGAGCACACCCTTGGGTAGGTAGCCCAGCTCACGCAGCGGTGTCACCATCGGGTCATCGGTCACTTTGTAGGGCAGGCGACCTAGGGCGACGTTGTCGTAGTTAAGCTCGTGGCGATCGTAGGTGGCCAGCTCATATTCTTCGGTCATCGACAGGCAGTTGGTCGGGCAATATTCTACGCAGTTGCCGCAAAAAATGCAGACGCCGAAATCGATGCTGTAGTGGTTAAGCTTTTTCTTCTTCGTTTCTTTGTTAAATTCCCAGTCAACGACGGGCAAGTTAATCGGGCAGACTCGGACGCAAACTTCGCAGGCGATACACTTATCAAACTCGAAGTGGATGCGACCCCGAAATCGTTCGGACGGGATTAGCTTTTCGTAGGGATATTGCACCGTGATCGGGCGACGCTGCATGTGATCAAAGGTGACAGACAATCCCTGACCAATATATTTTGCAGCCTGGACAGCCTCTTTGGTGTAGTCAGAAACTTGCTTGAGAAACTTCAGCATGGTGGTGTTCGGTCTCGCAACGGCAGAGAGGAGATAAGGATCGGTGGTGAGGGATAGCGGCGCAGCGCAGGGAGGCGATCGCCTTGGGCAAAGGCGGCTAGTCCAAAGCGGGGAGACCAAACGGTGATCTAGTCAATCAATACCCCAACCAGACCAATGACCCGGTCAACCCAAAACGAAAACGTCCAGCCTCAGTTTATCAGTTGCGCCATCTGGACTCTAGGGCTTTGACAAACAATTGCCAGGACTGAATTACGCTTGGCTGACGTTAGTATATCTCCGTTGCGTTCGCCCCGTAGTCAAGTAGATTTATAAACTTCTGCTGGTAGTGATTAGATTTCTTTAACAAATCCTCGCTGCGATCGCTGTATCCCTTGATTTTCGGTTCTTCCATAGACCGAGAACGATGGCTTGGATTAGAAAAAAGTGAGCTAAAACGATCCCCCCGCGATTGGAATATTGGGTTGCGATCGCCCTCATTGGATGGATCGTATTTTCACTGGATCGTATCTGAAGTATCGAGTTGGCTGCGCCAAACGGCGATCGCGGGCTGCACAGTGGCATAGGCCGGCGTATTGGCCGGGATCAGTTGAGCAAACTCCACCGCTTGGGCGATCTGTCCGCTATTGGCCTGGGCTTGGGCTGCGTTCAAAATCGACTGACTCCAGGCATTGATCGAGCGCTGGGCTTCGGCATATAGCGCCCCTTGGTCGCCTGGGACTAAGCGGGCAGCGGCGATCGCTGAGCCATAGTTGCGCACCGCCAGTTGACTAGAACCCCCGTTGGGCTGACTGGCACGACTGCGGGCCAGCTCTAAAATCACCTCGCTCCATCGGGCAATGTCACGCTGAGCCTCGCTGTAGTAGGGATGCTCAGGCCGCAGCCGCCGAGCGATCTGGATGGCCGAGTTAAAATCAGAGGCTTGGTTGGTCTGGGTCAGCGCCCGCGGACGGCTAATGGTAGCCCGCGCTTCCAGCAATATTCCTTGGGCGGCCTGCTGGGCTAGGGCGCTATAGTCTCCCGTGCGCTGGGCTGCTGGAATCCGATCAAGCTGTTGCAGCGCCGCTCGATAGTTGCGCGATCGCAGTGTGGCTCGCACGGGCTCTAGCAGGCTAGAGGATGCGTCTGTGGTTGCGCTAGGCTGGGCTGAATTCGTGGGGCTGGGTGGATTCACCACCGGACTGGGTGATTGCCCTGACTGCCCAGATTGCCCACTGGGCGAAACTTGCCCCAAGGGAGCGCTGCCGATCAGGTTTTGACCGGCCCCATTCGGCAATCCGCCAGCGGATAATCCACTGCTCGGCAAACCACTACCCGGTAAACCACCATTTGGCGAACTACCGTCTGGCGAACCACCACCCGCCAAATTAGCCCCCGGTGAAGACGAATCCGGCCCGGAAGAATTGGCAGAAGGTGAACCTGTGCCGTCAGCAGGCAGCAGGGCCGATGGTGATGGCGTGCTATCGGGTAACTGCCCAGCGGGGCTAGGGGCTGGGTTAGAGCTCGTTGGCGATGGATTGGGCGATACCGGGCTAGGGGCAGTTTCGGGTGCAGCGTTTTGTCCTGTAATCGCCTCCCAGTTGTTGTATATCACCCCGGCAGACAGCAGCAGGGCGATCGCACTGCTCCAGCCAATCAGACGACTCCAAAATTGGGTGTCTACAGGCTCTGGGGGGCTGGTTTGGGCCGGAGGCTGGGCTGGCGCTGTACCTTTGCCGGTTGGGGATGTAGGGGTTGCAGAGTTTACAGAGTTTGCAAGAGTTGCAGGGGTTGCGCCGTTCCCGCCCCTGCCGGACGCGCTCCGGCTGCTCGGCAATGTCTGCGTAGCGTTGGCGGCCAACGGCGGAAAGATTTCGCGGCCGTTCGCGTCTAGCAGCTCTGCTGAGTTGAAAGCGGTATCGGTGGCAGTCTGGGTGGCGGTATCGGTGCCCATATCGGTGAGGGTTGGGGCGATCGCCTTGCCTGGCAAAATCAGCTGATAGCGCTGATGAGCCGGAATAATCACCAGCGGATCTTGCCGCGGCCGCCAGTGATGCTCACTCAATTCGGGTAAGCGATTGCCGAGATATTGGCTGAGGTGCTCAAGGGTGACGCAACCGCCATAGCGCAAGCCTTCTAGCAGCGCTGCCGTCAGCAGCCCCTGGCGTAGCCCAATGGTTTCATGGGCCGACTGGTCAGGCTTACACGACAAAATCGTGGCGATGTCCTGCTGGCGAGCCAGGTTCAGCGTTTGCGCCCCCACGTGCTCATTGGGTAGCGCCCCCGAGCTGCGGTTCATATCTAAGACCAGCACGATGTTATCGGTCTGGGCTGTTTTGAGCGCCGCCATCAGGGTGTCGAGCGCCACCCCCGTAAAGGCAATCTGGGCCGAGTCGGCATCGATGGGCATCAGATAATCTTGCCCATCGACCTGCGCGCCATAGCCGCTAAAAAAGCACCACAGCAAGTCGCCCGGCACAAGCTGCTGACAGACTTGGTTAATCGTATTGCGAATGTTGTTGTGGCTAGGATAAACCACCCCCGGCTGCACAGCCGGTGAGATATCCGTTAATAGCGTGCAGCAATCTGCCGAGAACCCCGCTTCATTCACCCAAAAGCTGTGCATGGCCAGGGCATCCCGCTGAGCATACATCAGCGGCTGAAAGCGTCGATCTTGATACTGATTGATGCCAATGGCGATCGCCCAATACTTACCCATCACCGATGCCCCAAAGACATTTGTTCTAGAGTGCCCTAAACCTTGTCTTAAACCTTAGTCCTAACCAATGCCCGTCGCAACGTTATCAGCCGCTACGTCTAGCAAGTACGTCAGTAACTAATAGTAATCATGGATTCTATCCTTGCAACCGTTTTCCCTAGAATTTACTACCCTTCCCTCTCACCCTCTCTCCCAAATCACCCTATGCACACCCGACAATATGAACTACTATTAAAAGGTTGTGGCTACATTTTCAAAACCTTAAAGTCATGGCTGTTCCTAAGAAGAAAACCTCCAACGGTAAACGCGATCAACGTAAAGCGACCTGGAAGCGCAAAGCAGCTCTGCAAGCGCAGCGAGCGCTGTCCCTCGGTAAATCCATTCTGAGCGGACGTTCCACCAGCTTTATCTATCCCCAACCTGACGAAACCGAGTCTGACGAAGACTAATACTGTTCAGTCAGATCGCGTCGCCTTTCTGACTGGCCAGTCTGGCTGACTAGGTTGTTACAGTCTAGTCTGTTACAGTTTTTCCGCCGTTACTTTCCTATTGTCGTTACGTTCCTAATACTTTCTCTAATGCGGTGTGCTCGCGATGCTTGCGGCTGTTTGCCAACAGCGGTTGCCAGCAAGTTTTTGCTAAGGAATAGAAATTAAATAAGGTGGCCCGTTGAGTAGGGGCGGGTTTTGCCCAAATCCCTTCGGACAGAGCACATTTATCGGCTAAACCCGCCCGTACAGTGTGCAGTGTTATTTAATCCATGATCCTAAGCGTTACCAATTTAGCCGATAGTATTTGCCTACAGTCATTCCGTCTAACGAATACTGGCGTCAACTATGTTAGGAAAGTTTTTCCAGAAACCTGAAGCCGACCAGCAGCACCGCGTACCGCCAGGGCAACACCTGGCCAAAGGATTTCCAGTCTTGACCTATGGCCCCACCCCTGAGGTCAACATCCAAGACTGGGAGTTTCGCATTTCAGGGTTAGCCAAGCCCCTTGTGCTGCGGTGGGATGACTTCATGGCCATGCCCCAATCTAACTTCACCGCTGACTTTCACTGCGTCACGACCTGGTCAAAGCTAGACGTGTCGTGGACAGGCATTAAAGTCACCGACTTCATGACCTACCTTGAGGTAGACCCCAGCGCAGTCCACCTGATGCAACACTGCTATGGCGGGTATACCACCAACATCGCCCTCGA
>DATNOW010000813.1:0-2249 GCA_036703515.1 Chroococcidiopsis sp. | reverse complement strand
AGTGACCTGTTTGGCGTGCGGCGCGATCGCCTAGGGTTGATCAACTTTGCGGTGGATGCCGATCAAAAAGTGTATCAACTGCCCGAGTTTTTTATCCGGCAGGTGCTGGTTCCCCAAGGCTTAGGAGAGGGGGTGTCGTCCTTTGCGGCGGCGACACTACAGGCGGCGGGGCGATCGCCCACGACGCTAGATGGCGCAATTTTCTTCTATGGGCCGCCCACGACCTTTCCTCGGGTGCCCTTTTGGCACGTGCTAGATCCGACCAATTGGGCGGTACACCAGCAGCAGGGCACCTTCAAAGACAAAATTGTGCTGATTGGCCCGACCGCCGAGCTGTTTCAAGATTTTCTCAGCACGCCCTTTTCCGACAAGATGCCCGGCATTGAGCTACACGCCAATGCGGTGGCGACGCTGCTAGAAAAACGGGACATCCATGATGCCATTCCCAGTTTGCCGCTCCAGGGGGCGCTGGTGTTTGTCGGCATTGTGGCAACGGGTGGGGTGATCCTGCGGTTTAAGCGGCCGGTGGTGCAGTTTCTGGGCGCGCTGGGGATCGCGATCGCCTGGGTGGGCGTCAGCTATCTTTGTCTGACCTACGGCTCGCTGATCGTGCCTACGGCGATCCCGTTTATTGGCATCATGCTCACCGGGCTGTCTACCTTGGTGACGGGCACAATCAACAACCAGCTAGAGCAGCGGCGGCTGCGGTCTACCCTCGAACGCTATGTGGCCGCGCCGATCGTGCAGGAAATTTTGACCCACTATTCCGACGATTTCCAGTCGCTGCTCAAAGGGCGGCGGATCAAGGCAGCGGTGCTGTTTTGCGATATCCGCAGCTTTACTACCATCTCGCTGCATCTCGAACCCGAAGAGCTGGTCGAACAGCTCAACACCTACCTCAACGCCATGGTCGAAGCGATTCTTGATGCCGGCGGCACCATCGATAAGTTTATCGGGGATGCCATCATGGCCGAGTTTGGCTCACCGATTTCTCTAGGGGAACAGGCGGATGCGATGAATGCGATCCGGGCAGCGCTTGGGATGCGGCGATCGCTCACGGTGTTGCAAGAGCAGTGGCAAGCGGAGGGCAAGGTGGTGCTGTTTAACGGCATTGGCATTAACTTTGGGGAGGCGATCGCGGGCGACATCGGCTCTTACCGCCGCCGCGAATATGCCCTGATTGGTGATGCCGTCAATATTGCCAGTCGCGTAGAGGGGCTGACGCGCAAATTTTGGACTGACATCCTGATCACCGATTCGCTCTATCAGCTGGTCAAAGATGAAGTCGAGGTCGTCTGCGTCGGAGCCCACGAGCTGAAAGGACGTGGAGAAAACAAAGTGCTGCTCTATAGCTTGGTCGGGCTCAAAGGCGACAGCCAAGAGCCGTATCAGCAGCTACACGAAAAACTGCGGGCGCTGACCGGTTTTGAGGGGATTAATAAAGCCTAAAGATCGAGGATTAAATAATTCCTCTCCGTCCAGGCTTCTGTGGGGGCTCACAGCGTGCGCCCTTACCTAAGCATTTCAGGTTATGGAATCCATAATCCTCAGCAGGCTACTTGACGCGCTTTTTGAGAAAAGTCAGTAGCTGCACCATTTGCTGCTTGAGGCTATCGACCTCCACCTTGAGGCTATCGACCTCCACTTTGAGCCCATTGTTTTGGCTGCGCAACTGCTCTATTTCGGTCTTTAGTGCTGCTAAATCGGTCGTGTCTTCGGTAGCCGCCGTAGCCGCCGTTGACACAGGGTAGGCGCGGGCTTCGACGGTGAGCGAATAGGCATCAGGAGTGGCGGCCATCCGCTTGGCGCGCTCTGCCAGCATGGCCTTTAGGGCCTCTTGGCGCTGCTTGGCTTTAGAATTAGCCAGCTTGATTGCCTTGAGCAACACAGGCGCACCAAAGGGCTTGCCCAAAAATTCAAAATAGTCGAAGAGTTCGGGCACCGCTTTTTCGACATCTTCGCGCCGTCCCGACATCATCACCACCGGGATACTCTGCCAGCGCGGATGGGCCTGGATTTTTTGCACCACTTCCCAGCCGTTCATGCGTGGCATAAAGAAATCGAGCAAAATCAAGTTGGGATAGTCTGCCGCGATTATGTCCAGCGCGTCCACACCATCTTGGGCTTCTAACACCTCAAAGTTGCCCTTGGGCAACATTTCTCGAATCTGAGTGCGGATAATCTTGCTGTCATCAACGATCAGAATTTTCTGTCTTGCCATGACTGATGGTGTTTAGGCGTGCGAGGTG
>DATNOW010000812.1:0-2838 GCA_036703515.1 Chroococcidiopsis sp. | reverse complement strand
CTTTGATGCCCTCAGCGTGCTTGTCGGGGTTGGGGGTCGAAACATAGAGCGTCAGCGGAAACTCAGACACCGTGCCGTCAATCGGCTCTAAACAGGCATAGAGATGAAGCTTGGCCTGCTCAACCTTGTTTTCGACCACGGTTTGCTGCTGCCTGCGATATTTGTAGGCCTGCGCGCCAAAGTGATAGCGGGTGCCATCGGGCAGCTCGACTAGAGGCGAAAAATCGGTATAGCGCACGGGATCGCGCCCCATCGGCAGTTGATAGCGCACCGAGCGAATCGCCTTGGGATTGCCTGTGCCATCATAAAACTTGAGGTCATAGTTACCGGCATCGAGGGCTAAGGCGCGAGCCGTCGACACAGTTGCGGATGTCGCCTTGGTCTTCCGGGTTGAGGGTGTTTCCAACACATCATCAAGCTCGGTGGTGAGCTTATCTTTACTTGATCGCGCAGGTCTGGTACTCGTAGTCATAGATCTACCTCTGTATCCGGTGTGCATGTGTCCGGTGTGGATGCGTCCGGTGTGGATGTCTCCGGTGTGCAACTGTCCCCATTGGTACACATGTACCATAGCACGACATTCTCGATTTGATCGAGGGCTAGTCCCAAATTTGTTGAAGAGATCCTAGGCGAAACGACGCTTTAGCTGATTGAGTCAGGATTTGAGAGATTTCTTGGCGTCGTGATTTTGCTGGAGATTTTGGTGAAAGTTTTGGTGGAATAGGGATGGGCGATCGCAATTAAGCAAGGCCGTTCAGTCGCAGCTATTGTTCGGTGTAGCAGAACTGCCGATTGAGGAATTCGTCTGGAGCGGAAAAATAAGCCAAAATAGGGACACCTGTTTGTATTAAGCGCATCATGCCGAATGCTGCCCCCCTCAGCGTCTTCATCTCCTACTCCCATCGCGATGAAGACTTCAAAGATGACCTCGTCATCCACTTAGCCAACCTCAAACGCCAGGGCAAAATCCGCGCATGGCAAGACCGCGACATCGAAGCCGGAGCCGAATGGGATGCGGAAATCCAGCAGCAGCTAGAGTCAGCCGAAATCATTTTGCTGTTGATCACCCCCCGATTTCTGGCCTCAGACTATTGCTTTGACCTAGAGATGCAGCGCGCTGTACAGCGCCACAACGAAGGCACCGCCCGCGTCATTCCGATCATCGTCAAACCCTGCGACTGGCAAGGCACCCCCTTTAGCAAGCTCCAAGTCGTGCCCAAAGACGCCAAACCCATCACCAAATGGGACGACCAAGATGAAGCTTTCTTGAATGTGGTGCAGAGCATTCGTAAAGCGGTGGAGACACTTCAAGCAAAAAAGCCTGAGGGGCAGCCGTCCAACCCAGCGGCGATCGCCCCTACTCCCTCACTTCCCACTCCCCCACTTCCAGCAACACCCGCTCTCCCGCACTTTTCCACCTACAAAGCCGAAACCTGGACAGGACGAGCGGAAACCGTCGCCCACCTCACCGATGTGCTGATCGACGGATGCCGCCTGCTGCTGATCCACGGCATGACGGGCATTGGCAAAACCACCCTGGCTGAAAAATTAGCGGCAGATCTGCTGGGGAATGGTGGTACTGAGAGAAGCGTTGGTTTGCCTGCGCGGAGCGCGGAGCGCCCCTCTCTACCGCCCGATATCAAATTTCACCGAATTTCCTTCGACATCGGCACCCCATCCACCGACTTTACGCGAGGGGCGCTGACCATTTTGCAGGCGATCGGCGACGACACCGCCCAACAGTTGCCCGACGACCAAATTTTGCCCTACCTGCTCAAAACCTTAGAACAACATCCCTGCTGGCTCCAGTTCGACTCGCTCGAATATCTGCTGCACCAGGCTAGCGATGGCGCTTACCACTTTGCCGATGCCGCCTGGGTTGAGTTTTTTGGGCAACTGCTCAACTCATCCCGCAATCACACCCGCCTTGTTCTCACCTCCCAAGCTCTCCCCGCCGACCTGGTAGACCGGATCTATCGCTACGACCAGCTTTGGCACGAATACCCGCTGCGGGGTCTGGAAGCCGCCCACTGGCTCGACCTGTTTCGCAACTATGACATTACGCCCTCTACCGACACTGAGCGCGACCATCTTTGCCACATCGCCAGTTACTTTCAAGGGCACCCGCTAATCCTCAAAATGATTGCAGGCGACATCCGCAGCCGCTTGTTTGGCGGCAGCATCAGCAAGTATTGGACGGAGTATTACAGCCCCCAACAGACTAACCCAGGGCAAACCGCTGCCACCCTACGCCAAAGCCAAGAACAGCGCGCCCGTCAGTGGGTCAGCCAAACCATTCAACAACTGCCCGACCTGCCCCGGCAAATGCTCCAGCGCTGCGCCGTCTTTCGTCGCCCCGTCGCCGAATCGTTTTATCTGCAAATGCTAGACGATGCCCCAGAACCCGATCGCGCCGCCGCCCTCACCACCCTGCTATCGCGCAACCTAGTCGCAGACACCGACATCCAAGCCGGACAGCTCTTAATTCAACAACACAACCTCATCCGCGACAGCGCCTACGCCCAACTTAAAGCCACCCCCACATGGGAAGCGGCAGAACGCACCGCCGCCCAACTCTGGCTCACCGCCTACACCGCACCCCCCAACGCCGAACCCATCGAAACCGTGCGTGGATATCTAGAGGCGTTTGACCACTACTGCGAGCTAGAGGATTGGGAGGCAATAGCCAGAATCTTCTGGAAACGACTGGAAACCCCAACCCAAGAGGCACTCTGTCACCAGCTTGATACCTGGGGCTATTTTCAAGAACAGGTGTTGCTGGCGAGCAAGCATCTGGAACAAGCCCGCAAAGCAGGGCAACGCTGGGATGAAGGCACG
>DATNOW010000811.1:0-4388 GCA_036703515.1 Chroococcidiopsis sp. | reverse complement strand
CTCCCAACTCCCACCCTCCCCGGTTAGCGCGGCCGCACCACCCCCCCTGCGTCTACATTTCACCGTAGAAGACACCGGGCCCGGCATTGCCCCCAACGAGCTAGCCACCATTTTTGAACCTTTCACGCAGTCTGAAACAGGGCGGCGATCGCAAGAAGGTACCGGCTTGGGCCTACCCATCAGCCAGCGGTTTGCCCACCTAATGGGCGGCAGTTTGACCCTGCAAAGCATCCTTGGAGAAGGCACCATCGCCCGGTTTGATATCGCCGTGCGCCCCACCGACCCGATCGCCCCCGCCATTGAGCCCGAAACGCTGCCCCCGGTAATTGGGCTAGCTCCAGGGCAGCCTCAGTATCGCATTTTGGTCGTCGACGATCGCTGGACAAATCGTCGTTTGATCGTCAACCTTTTAGAGCCATCGGGGTTTGAAGTCCGCGAAGCCAGCAATGGACAAGAGGCGATCGCCCTCTGGCAAGAATGGCATCCCCACCTGATCTGGATGGACATGCGCATGCCCGTCATGGACGGCTACGAAGCCACCCGCTACATCAAAGCCCATCTCGAAGGGCAGGCCACCGCCATCATTGCCCTCACCGCCAGCACCCTCGAAGAAGAGCGCGCCATTGTTCTCTCTGCCGGGTGCGACGACTTTGTCCGCAAACCTTTTCGCAAAGAAGTTATCTTCAGCAAAATGGCCCACTATTTGGGTGTCCAATATCTCTATCATGAACCCACTACCGTCCCCCCTGTAGCCACCACCACTCCAACAACGCTAACGCCTCAAGATTTGGCCACCATGCCCGACGCGTGGATTACTCGCCTCTATGAAGCGGCCACCCAAGTCGACAACCCGGCCATTGTGAACCTATTAGGCGAAATTCCAGCCGAGCACAGCCACCTCCACCGGGGGCTGTTGGAGTGGGTGCAAAATTTCCGTTGTGATAAAATCATCGCCCTCGTTGAACACTGGCATGAACAGCATCCCGATTGATTCCACAAGCGGCAGAATCCTGATTGTCGATGATGTGCCAGAAAACCTACACCTCCTGTCTAGCGCACTGATCAATGCCGGCTATGAGGTGCGCGGCGTAGTCACCGGCACCATGGCCAAGCTGGCCGCCCGCTCCGCCGCACCTGACCTGATTTTGCTCGATATTCGCCTGCCCGATCTGAGCGGCTACGAAGTCTGCCAGCATCTCAAAAACGATCCGCGCACCAGCGATATTCCGGTTATCTTTTTGAGTGCCCTCGACGACACCTTAGATAAAGTCCAGGCCTTTCGGGTGGGCGGCGTTGACTACATCACCAAGCCGTTTCAGCTCGAAGAAGTCTTAGTGCGGATTCAAACCCATCTGGCGCTCCAGCGGGCCAAAATTGAAATCCGCGAGCTTAATGCAGGTTTAGAGCAGCGGGTGCAACGGCGCACCGCCGAGCTAGAGCAGACCAATCGCCAACTGACCCAAGAAATTGCCGAACGCCAACATGCCGAAAGTGCCTTAAGGGAAAGCGAGGCCAGCTTTCGGCTGCTGGCAGAAAGTATGAGTGATTTGGTCTGCCTGCATCAGCCCGATGGTCGCTATATCTACCTCAGCCCGTCCTGTGAAAACCTGCTCGGCTATACCCCAGAAGAACTGATGGGCCGCAGTCCCTACGAATTTTTCCACGCCGATGATGTAGAGTACATTCGCCTAGAAGCTCACCAACCGATGCTGCGCGGCAATCCTGTTTCCACCACCTATCGCTTCCGCAAAAAATCAGGAGATTACATCTGGCTAGAAACCTTAGCCAAGCCGATTGTGAACGAGCAGGGCGACGTGATTCAACTGCAAACGGCCTCTCGCGATGTCACCGAACGGGTGCTGGTGCAGGCTCAGTTGACCCACGATGCCCTGCATGATGCCCTGACCAATTTACCCAATCGGGCCCTGTTTATGAACCAGGTAGAAGTGGCGCTCAAGCAGGCGATCCATCGCTCAGACTATCGGTTTGCGGTGCTGTTTATCGACCTCGATCGGTTTAAGTTGGTCAACGATAGCTTGGGGCATCTGATTGGCGATCAGCTACTGGTGGCGATCGCCCGCATCATTGAAAGTTGCCTGCGCCCCAACGACATCGTCGCCCGGCTAGGCGGCGACGAGTTTACGATTTTGCTCGACGACACCCCCGATGTGATCACCGTCCTCAAAATTGTTGATCGCATTCAATCCAGCCTGCACACGCCGCTGGTTTTAGACGGGCACACCGTTTTTACCACCGCCAGCATTGGCATTGTGTTTGGCCCCCAGCACTATGAACGGGGCATTGATCTGCTGCGGGATGCCGACACCGCCATGTATCGGGCCAAAGAAGCCGGGCGCAACCGCTATGAGATTTTTAATCACGCCATGCATCTGCAGGCCATGCAGCGGCTGCATTTAGAAAATGCGCTGCGACAGGCGATCGCCCGGCAAGAGTTTGTGATTCACTACCAGCCGATTTTTGAACTCAAAAGTCAAACATTGACCGGCTTTGAGGCACTGGTGCGCTGGCAGCACCCCGAGCGGGGCTTAGTTTATCCCAATGAGTTTATTTCTGTGGCAGAAGACAGCGGCCTCATCGCCCAGCTTGGCAAAAACGTGCTGCACCAGGCCTGCCAGCAGCTCACCCAGTGGCAGAAGCACTATCCCAATGCTCGCCATCTCAGCATCAGCGTCAATATTTCCAGCCAGCAATTTCACCAGCCCGATTTTATTCAGCAGCTCGATGAAGTGCTGGCCCTAACTCAGCTCAACGGGCTGCACCTCAAACTCGAGATTACAGAAAGCATGCTGATCACAGACCTCGACACCATTTCCCAACTGCTGACCTGCATCCAGCAGCGCCAGATTCAACTCAGCATCGACGATTTTGGCACGGGTTATTCCTCGCTGAGCTATCTCCATCGGCTGCCAATCAACACCCTCAAAATTGACCGCTCTTTTGTCAGCCAAATGAATGCCAATGATTTAGACAGCCAAGAGATCGTGCGGGCGATCGTTAGCCTGGCCCACGCCCTGGGGCTGGATGTGATTGCAGAAGGCGTGGAGACGCTAGCACAGCTAGAACAACTGCACGGGCTAGACTGCGAATTTGGGCAAGGCTTCTTTTTCTCGAAGCCGATAGAGGCTACTCAGGTCGATGCACTGCTGCAAGCAGGGCGCATGCCCAACAGTTGAGTATTTGAGCATTTGAGCATTTGAGTATTTCTGCTTATCATGAAAACTTTCGCATGGCAACACCTTATTAGAATGTGTTACATTAATTTACATGAGGTTTGATTCATCCGTTACGGAGCTTCTATGAACATCCGCCAACAGTTACCGCTCGAACAGCAGTTTGAACTTCAGGTCTTTGAAGGGCAAGTTCGGCAGCTCTCCCAGGAGGATGCCCATGAGTTGCTGATTCAACTGCGAGAAATGATGATGCATCAAACGACGACGTTCCGTGAAATTTTGAAAGACGCCTGGGGCATCGGCAAGGACGTTGATGTCATGCAGCGCCTGCTGACCGAAGGATAATTGCGCTCCCCCACAACTGGGGGAACTGGGGGGCTGGGGGCGACTGTACACTTCTACTCAGCAGCGCCCCTCTGGGCGATCGCCCTGACCCACCCTTGCCGCACCCCAACCTCACCGCTACAACTTCACCCCTGCAACTTCACGACAATCTGTCCTAGCCAGAGACGACAGCGCTAGACTAGGTTACTGGTAGCTTGCCTGGAACCCATGACTATTTTTACGCTGCGCGACGTCAACAAAGACTTTGGCATTAAGGAAATTTTGCGATCGGCCAACTTTAGCCTCGACGAGGGCGATAAGGTCGGCCTGATTGGCACCAACGGTTCGGGCAAATCTACCCTGCTGAAGATGATCGCTGGGCTAGAGCCAATCGACAGCGGCGAGATTTGGATGAATGCCAGTGCCAAAACCGTCTATCTGCCCCAGCAGCCTGAGCTAGACGAATCGCGTACGGTGCTAGAGCAGGTGTTTGCCGACAGTGGCGAACAGATGGCCCTGGTCAAGGAATACGAAGAGCTTTCTGACAAGCTGGCCCACGGCCATGGCGACATTGATACGCTGATGTCCCGGCTGTCGAGCGTTTCGCACCGCATGGATGCAACCGGGGCGTGGGAGCTAGAAACTAATGCCAAGGTGATCTTGACCAAGCTGGGCATTCACGATTTTGAGGCCCAGATTGCCGGGCTATCGGGAGGCTACCGCAAGCGGATCGCGATCGCCACGGCCCTATTGTCAGAGCCCGACGTGCTGCTGATGGACGAGCCCACCAACCACCTCGACGCCCTCTCGGTCGAGTGGCTGCAAGGCTATCTCAATCGCTTTCGGGGGGCACTGCTGCTGATCACCCACGAT
>DATNOW010000810.1:0-4417 GCA_036703515.1 Chroococcidiopsis sp. | reverse complement strand
GCAAGATCATGCGTCGCCTGCTGAGAAACCTGGTGTCTGGGCAAGAGATCTCGGGCGATACCTCGACCCTCGAAGATCGCGGTGTCCTCGATAAACTACGGGAAGGCAGCTAAGCGCGGGCGATCGCTAGCCGTGTGCAGGGCGATCGCCCTTCACACCCCCACCTGGAACGCAGATCGGCATTCTATTGGCATTCCAGATTCCGCCTACCTTCGCGTTCCCCATAGCGCCCCATGTACCGCTTTGCCCCGGCTTCGCCGCAAGAATCGATCGTCTATGGCGCGGCGCGCCCTGGCCGTAGCACGACCCATCCTCACTCCAGCACAGATCCGGTTCAACACTGGCTAGAGTTTATGCAGAGTCAGGGGATTCAGCGGATCTGCTGTCTACTGCCAGAGGAGCAGCTCAGCAGCTATGACCATTTGTTAGACCGCTATGCCGACACCATCGGGGGCGATCGCCTCTGCTGGGCCCCCATTACCGATTTTGATGTCGCCAGCCCGACGCTACTGTTTGGTCAAATTCTGCCGTTTTTGGCGATCGCTGACCAGCGCCACGAAAAAGTCGTCGTCCACTGCGCAGGCGGCATTGGCCGCACCGGGCAGATTTTAACCGCCTGGCTGATTGCGGCTCGGGGCTATTCCCCTAAAGTGGCGATCGCCACCGTCAAACAAACCGGGCGCAACCCCTACGAAGCCGTTTGGGCCGCCCCTTTTACCGGCCGCAACCCGTGGGCGATCGCCGCTGCCCTCAACACCCTCTTCGAGCAGTGTCGCCCAACCCAATAAGGGATTTCAGACCCGGATTTTAGACTAACCTCGTGGCCCGCTGGCTTCGATTCCGCACAGCCATCTCACCAAGATCACCATGCGGTCTTCCCGATTTCTTCCCGATCATTTCCCTAATTTTTCACCTTAGTCCTGTAACGTACTGAACTCAAACGCCGATAGTTGAGCGGTGCAAAGGGAGGCGGGGATTTTTTTGAAAAAAGTGTTCAATGTACACCTTTTCAACCTTCGACAACCTAGTATTTGATACACCTGTGATTCAATCGGTTCTAAGTAGTATCAAAACTGTTAACCAAATTCACACTTGTCGTCAGACTTCGCATCAATAGACTTCGCACAGTGGAGAACGCACCCGTGAGCAATAAACGATTCATTAATCTGTCTCGCCGCCAAGTCATTCGAGGCTTGTTGGCTACCACCGCCTTTGGCGTCACCGCCAAGTTTGGGACTGGGTGCAGTCCGGCCGGAGGAGGAGCCGCCGGGGGAGATACCGCTAGCAGTGGCGGCGGCGAAACCTTAACCATTGGTTTCATCTACGTTGGCCCAAAGGATGACTATGGCTACAACCAAGCCCATGCCGAAGGAGCCGCGGGCATGGTCGCCAAGTTGCCCTACGTGAAACTGGTAGAAGAAGCCAACGTGCCTGAGACAACGGCAGTCGCTGAATCGATGCGTAGCATGATTGACATCGACGGTGCGGTGGCCTTATTCCCCACTTCCTTTGGATACTTTGATCCACACATTTTGAAACTGGCCGTTGAATATCCCGATGTCCAGTTTTTCCACGCGGGTGGTCTCTACCAAGAAGGCACTACGCCCAAAAACGTCGGCAGCTACTTTGGCTACATTGACGAAGCGCAGTATATCGCGGGTATTGTTGCGGCCCTCACTTCTAAATCGGGCAAGCTCGGCTTTATTGGCGCGAAACCGATTCCCCAGGTGTTGCGCAACATCAACGGGTTTACCTTAGGGGCGCGCAGCGTGAAACCCGACATTACCACCCAGGTGATCTTTACCGGCAACTGGGCAGAGCCAATCAAAGAGGCAGAAGCCGCCAACAGCATGGCCGACCAAGGCATTGACGTGCTTACCTGCCACGTTGATAGCCCCAAAGTCGTGATGGAAACCGCTGAGAAGCGCGGTATCTTCTCGTCGGGCTATCATGCCAACCAGTCTGCCCTTGCGCCCAAAGGCTATTTGACCGGTGCCGAGTGGGATTGGACCAACATCTACACGATGATTGCCGAAGACATTCACGCTGGCAAAAAGCTGATGGACGATAGCATTCCCCACATTCTACGGGGTGGCTTGAAGGAAGGCTTCTGTAAGCTGTCAGACTACGGCCCGGCGGTGAGCGCTGAGGCTAAGCAAGCGGCAGAAGATGCCAAAGCCAAGTTTATGGACGGCAGCATGGTGATCTACAAGGGCGAGATCAAAGACAACCAAGGCAAGGTGGTAATCGCAGCGGGTGAAGAGCTGAAGCAGCTTGATCCGAAGCTGGAGCAAATGGATTACCTCGTCGAGGGTGTGATTGGCTCGATCGGCAGCTAGATATTCTGACGGTAGGTTGGGCAAGCGCTGTCGCTACAGCCGCCTGCCCGATCGCTCGACTTTCCTTCTAGACGTTTCACGGTTTCCTAATTCCTATGTCTCAAACCTGGCGTAGAACTCTAGAATCTATTGTTATTCCGTTTGGCGCTATCCTTTTTGGGCTGGTGCTGTTTGGCGTATTTTGTGCGATCGCTGGCGCTAATCCCTTTGCCGTCTATGGCTCGATCTGGCAGGCTGCCTTTGGCAAGTGGGGCACGTTCCAAAATACGCTGATTCGGGCGGCTCCGCTGATGCTGAGTGCGCTATGTACGGCTCTGCCCGCTCGTCTTGGCCTCGTCATTATCGGTAACGAAGGGGCGTTGGTGATCGGCGGCTTGGGCTCGATCATGGTGGGTTTGCTGATGTCTTACGGCAGCATTGTGCCGACGGCAGAGCAGTTGGCGGCTCCCTTGGGAGTGCCTTCGATCGCCGTTCAGATTGGCATGGCGATCGCCGGTTTGGTAGCGGGTGGCATCTGGATTGGCATTGCCGGTGCCCTGCGGCACTATCGCGCGGTCAACGAAACGATCAGCAGCCTGCTGCTCAACTACGTGGCGATCGCCCTACTCAACCACCTCGTCGGTGGCCCCATCCGCGACCCGGCCTCCCTCAACAAACCGTCTAGTTTTGCCCTCGCCCAAGTCAACATGCTGGGCACTATCCCCGGTACGCGGGTGCATTGGGGGTTAGCCTACGGTCTAGTCGCCTGCGTCATCGCCTACATATTGATCCAGCGAACGACCTTTGGCTTTGCCTCTCGCACTGCGGGCGGCAACATTCGCGCCGCTCGGATTGCGGGGCTGCCCGTCGGTAAGCTGACGGTGATTATTTGCTTCTTAGCCGGTTCTTGTGCCGGTCTAGCGGGCATGGTCGAAGTTGCAGCCGTGCAGGGCTCGGCCAACGAATCGCTCAACGTGGGCTATGGCTATGGCGGTATTTTGGTGGCCTTTGCCTCACGCCATAATCCCCTCGCGGCGGTATTTATGTCGATGCTGGTCGGCGGTATTTTAGCCAGCGGCGGCATTTTGCAGCGCGCCCACGGCCTACCCGATGCGACGGTATTGGTCTTCCAAGGCTTGGTATTTTTGGTGGTGCTGTACAGCGACTCCCTCTACGGTCGGTTCCCCTTCTTTAAAGAAAAGCCGATTGTGGTCGCTCCCCCCGCCCCGCCCCCGAGCCCTGGTCAGGAACCGGTAGCGATTTCCTAGGGATTCACTAGGGATTCACTAGGGATTCACTGGGGATTTACTGGGGATTGAAAATTACACACGTTTCTCAACACGCGTTTGGAGTGGTTTCATGTCAGCAGAAGCAATCGGTTGGTGGGGCGTGCCGTTGGCGATCGCCGCTGGCACCATGCGCGGCGGCACACCCTTCCTGTTTGTCAGTCTGGGCGAATGTCTGACCGAAAAAAGCGGCAAAATCAACCTGGGTCTAGAAGGCACCCTGCTTACGGGGGCCATGGCCGCCTACGGCATCTCCTACTTGACGGGATCACCCTGGATGGGAGTGCTTGTGGCAGGCATCGCCGGAGCGCTGCTCGGCGTCATTCATGGGTGGTTATCGCAACAGCCCAGGGTCAATGACGTAGCCGTCGGCATCGCCATGATTATTTTTGGCAGCGGCATCGCCTTCTTCTTGGGTAAACCCTTCATTCAGCCCAAAGCGCCCCAGCTACCCACCATTAACCTAGGCGGCTGGAGCGAAATTCCGGCACTGCAAGCGGCGCTGCAAATTAGCCCGCTGTTTATCCTCGGCGTGATTTTGGCCCCGGTGATGCTGTGGTTCTTTAAATCGACCCGCTGGGGGCTGTTTATCCGGGCGGTGGGCGATAGCCCCGAAGCGGCTCGGGCCATGGGCGTGTCTATCTTTAAAGTGCGGATGCTGAGCGTCATTGCGGGCAGCTTTTTGGCGGGTATTGGCGGCGCGTCTCTGTCGCTTTACTACCCCGGTCTGTGGACAGAGCGGATCTCTAGCGGTCAGGGCTTAATGGCCGTTGCCCTGGTGATTTTTGCCCGCTGGAACCCGATTCAATGCTT
>DATNOW010000809.1:0-11199 GCA_036703515.1 Chroococcidiopsis sp. | reverse complement strand
CCATGCAGCGCGATCGCCAAGAGCCCGAGGTGTTTATTGCCCACAACCGCTGCGACCTCTGCCATTGGTATAGCCACTGCTATAGCATCGCCCAAGCCGAACAGCACCTGTCGCTGCTGCCGGGGGTGACGCCTAGCCGCTACATTCACCTCAAGGCGTCCCAGTTGCTCACGGTCGAGTCGCTAGCGGCGATCGCCCCCGAACGTCTTGCGCCCATGCCGGGGTTTGGGGTGCCCGTCGCCCAAAAGCTAGTGGCCCAGGCCCAGGCTACGTTACACAACCGGGCGATCGCCCGCCCAGCGAGCCCCGTCACCGATCCCGACGAGCCGCTGCTGTTTCCCCACGAGCTGCCAACCTCCCCGATTGAGCTTTACTTTGATATCGAAGCCGCCCCAGAGCAAAACCTGGTTTACCTCCACGGTGTGCTTGTGGTCGATCGCCCCCAGTGCAGCGAAACCTTCTATCCGCTGCTGGCCGATGATCCCGAACATGAGGGCCGGATCTGGACGCAGTTTTTAGAACTGGTCAGCCAGTATCCCGATGCGCCGATCTATCACTTTTGCCCCTATGAAGTGCAGACGGTGCGCCGCCTAGCCGAATATTATGGCACTCCGTTTGCGGCCGTTGAGCCTATCCTAGAGCGCTTTGTTGACCTCCACGAACGCGTTACCCGCGTCGCCATTTTGCCAGTCGAAAGCTACGCCCTCAAGGCGATCGCCCGCTGGATTGGGTTTGACTGGCGCAACCCCGAGGCCAACGGGGCCCAGTCGATCTACTGGTATGCCCAGTGGCTATCAACGGGCGATCGCACCTACCTCGACGCCATCGTGCAATACAACGAAGACGACTGCCGCGCCACCTACCACGTCAAAAACTGGCTGGTGGAATTTGCCAGTCAGCCGATTCGTCACGGGGGGCATGGGGGGCATGGGTAACCAATCCCGCCATGCCTAAGACGCAATTTTTAAGAACTCTTGGTATTGGCGGCTCAGCTCCTCAACGGCGGCTTGATAAAAACGCTGCCCGTGCTCAGGGGTGGCTAGGGCCGGGTTAGATCCCATCCGCCCGTCGGGATAGCTTTGGCGAAAGTTGGCCGCGCCATAAATCGGGTGCCCAGCAAGGGCGATCGCGGGCTCTAGGGGAGCCTGCTTAATCGACTGGGGGTAGACATATTGGGTTACGGCCACTTCACTGGGGGTAGCGTGGCTGCCTTCCTGATCGCCATAGAGCTCTTTGGCCAACTGGTAGACCGAGCTGCACATAAACCAGTTGGCGAGGCGACACTGCATCTGGGCGGCGTGGGGCATCTGGGCAGCAGTGGCCTCGGCATAGATTTCGGCAAAGGCCGCTTTGACCGTAGCAATGTTGCCGCCATGGCCGTTGATCAAAAAGAATTGGGTAAAGCCATGCTGGGCCAGGCTCAGCAGGTAGTCGCGCAGCACCAAAATCAGGGTGGAGGGGCGCAGGCTGATGCTGCCAGGGAAGGCCATGTGGTGCAGGGCCATACCCACCGACAGGGTAGGAGCGACGAGGGACTGGGTAGCCTCACCCACGCCTTGGGCGATCGCCTCGGCGCAGATTGCATCGGTGCCAATCAGCCCGGTGGGGCCATGCTGCTCGGTCGAGCCGATGGGGATAATGATGCCACGCGATCGCTCTAGATAGGCCTCGACTTCAGGCCAGGTGCAGTGGTGCAATAACATTGGATTTTTGGGAGGGGAGGAGAAAAGGGGGAAGGGGGAAAGGGTATCTGTAGGGGCGCACCGATGTGCGCCCTCAGAAAAACATGGGAAAGGATAAAGGGTGAAGGGTAAAAAATTAGGGGGGGAGAGGGTGGGGTGTCAGTCTTTGACACTCAGGGCATCATAGGGGTAATGCGACATGGACGCCAAGTGCAGGGTGGGGCGATCGCAGGACGACGCAACCGGAACAAACGATCTTTTTGCCAGCCTCTACAATCTGTGGTGTGGGTCTTGCGATCGCGCAGACTAGAGGCATGGCGCTATCCGTGGGGAGAACTTTAGGTATGAGCACAAGCCCAGCCGGTGTGGTGTTGGTCGTTGACGATCAGCCAGCACTGCTCCAGCCGTTTTGTCAGCACTTGAAAACCGCCGGGTTTGAGGTCAGACAGGCGACGCGCCCAGAGGAGGCGATCGCCCTCGTGCAGTCGGTTGCGCCTGACGTGATTGTGTTAGACCATGGGTTGCCCGATGGCGACTGTTTGGAGTTTTGTCGGCAGTTGCGATCGCGGCTGAATGGGCAGGCGATTCCAATCTTGTTGATGACGGCGGAGGGGGAGACGGTCGATAAAGCCAAGGGGTTTGCCGCTAGCAATATTGATTATTTGGCCAAACCGATTGATCCCGATGAGGGGCTGCATCGCATCCACCTCTATCTGCGGCTGCGCTACCTGACCCGCGCTCTGCTCGATACTGAAACCGAGCTTCAGGAGGCGATCGCCCATTCATCTGGCAATACCGCCGCGCAGGGCCCGGCGGGCGTCGCGGCCGCAGACCCCAACATTTGGGCTAGCGAAGAACGCTATCGCCTCTTGACCGACGTATCGGTGAGCGGCATCTGGCTGGCCAGCGCATCGGGGGTGCTGGTGTCGATCTGCCCTCGGCTGATGGCGCTGTTGGGCAGCACCAGTGCGGAGCTGGCCGGGGCGGCTTGGCTGACGATTGTGCATCCCGACGATCGCGATCGCACTGCCCAAGAATGGCGCAGTGCGCTGGCTGCCGGGAAACGCTATGACATTGAGTGTCGTCTGCGCGTCGCCGATGGCGGCTATCACACGATGCGCTGGTGCGGGGTGCCGATTTTAGACGACCACGGCCGCATTCGCGAGTGGGCCGGCACCTGCACCGATATTAGCGATCGCAAGCAAACTGAAACGGCCCTGCAAGAGTCGCACGAGATCATCATCGACATTTTGGAAAGCATTACCGACGGCTTTGCAGCCCTCGATCGCAACTGGCGCTTTACCTATGTCAACTCCCAAGCCGAGCAGATTTTGCAGCGCTCCGAAGAGGAACTGCTGGGGCAGGTGCTTTGGGATCTCTATCCCGAAGGCAGCGGCGGTCGCTTTCACCAACACTATCAGCGGGCCATGCACGAAGGGATCACGGTGCATTTTGAAGCGTTTTATAGCCCCCTCAATAGCTGGTTAGAGCTGCATGTTTACCCCATCAAGGCCGGGATCGCGGTCTATTTTCGGGATGTCAGCGATCGCAAACGGATTGAAGCCGAGCACCAGCAGGCCGAGACCGCGCTGAGCGAAAGTGAACACCGCTATCGTCTGCTGTTTGAGCAAAACCCTAACCCGATGTGGGTGGTTGATACCGAAAGCCTGCGGTTTATCGCCGTTAATGCCGCCGCCATTCGCCACTACGGCTATTCCAAAGATGAATTTCTAAGCATGACGGCCCTGGATATTCGCCCTGCCGCTGATGGCCCCAAAATCACTCAGTTTCTGCGCGAGCAAACCGAGCTGACAACGGCCGATATTGGCGTCTGGCAACATCATAAAAAAGACGGCACGGTGATTGATGTCGAGGTCTCGGCCATGCGCATCACCTGGGAGGGCAAACCGGCGATCGTCACGATGATCAACGACATCACCGAGCGCAGGCGCGCCGAGCAATACCTGCAAGCCTCGCAGAATTTTCTCCATGCCATTATTAATGGTGTTGTCGATCCGCTGTTTGTCAAAGACGCTCAACATCTCTATCGATTTGTCAGCGATAGCTTTTGCGAGTTTTTGGAACGCAATCGGGACGAAATCATCGGCAAAACTGACTATGATCTATTTCCACCAGACTTTGCGCAGAGCTACATACAAACCGATCAGCAGATTTTCGACATGCAGATTGCGCAAGAGCACGTAGAGCATGTTCCCAGCGCCAAAACGGGGGATATTCAGGTGCTTTCGACCAAAAAGGCGTGTTTTTCGGATGTTGCTGGCAATCAGTTTATGGTGGCGACCATTCGCGATATCACCGAGCGCGAGCGGATTGGTCAGCAGCTCCAAAGCTCCGAACATTTTCTCCATGCCATTCTCAACGGTGTGCCCGACCCGCTGTTTGTCAAAAACCAGCGCCATCAGTATATTGTCGCCAACGATATGTTTTGCAAACTGGTCGTGGGGCGCGATCGCGATGCGGTATTGGGTAAGACCGATCACGACCTTTTTCCAGCCGATCAGGCCGATTTTATCCAACAGGTCGATCAGCGGGTGTTTGACTCAGGGCTAGACCGCGAAGATGAGGAAACGCTGACCGATGGCCAAGGCAACACCCATATCTTAGCCACCCGCAAGTCTTGCTTTGACGATAGCCGTGGCGATCGCTACCTGGTGGGCACCATTCGCAACATTACCGATCGCCGCCGCATTGAAGACACCCTGCGCAATATTACCCTGGGCGTATCGGGCACCAATCCCCAATCGCTGTTTCAATCGCTGGTCAAGTATTTGGCCAAAGCGTTGAATGCAAATTATGCCTTTGTTGCCGAGCACCATCCCCTCAAAACCGGCCGGATGCGCACCGTGGCGGCGATCGCCGACGGTGTAGTGATGGATAACTTTGAGTACGAGCTGATGGGCACCCCCTGTGAGCGGGTGCTGGGCAACACAGTTTGTATCTATCCTGACCACATTCAGCAGCTTTTTCCGGACGATCGCACCCTGGCCGAGATGCAGGCCGAAAGCTACATTGGCGTCCCGCTGTTTGACTCTAAGCAGCAGCTACTCGGACTCCTGACGGTGCTTAGCCGTCAACCCCTGCCCGACACCCATTACGTGCGCGAAATTTTGCAAATTTTTTCGGTGCGGGCGGCGGCCGAGCTAGAGCGGGCCAGGGCCGAAGAAGCGCTGCGCTGCCTCAACGGTGAACTCGAAAGCCGCGTTAACCTGCGCACCGCTGAGCTAGCCAGCATCGTTGAACAACTGCAGCAAGAAATCCAAGGGCGGCGGCAGTCAGAAATGGCCCTCAACGAGGCCTATCAGCGCCTCCGCTTCCATATGGAAAATACGCCGCTGGCGGTGATCGAATGGGACAGCGACTTTTTGATCAAGCACTGGTCTAGCAAGGCCGAGCAACTGTTTGGCTGGACGGCCGAAGAAGTGATTGGGCGATCGCACCATCAGGTCGGGCTAGTGCCCGAAGCCGACCGCGCCCTCGTCTCGACGGGCACCTTAGCGCTGAGAACCGGCAACCAATCCAGCAACATGGTGCAAAACCGCAACTATACGCGATCGGGGGAAATCCTCTACTGCGAGTGGTATAACTCGGTGCTGCTCGACAGTGCGGGCAATTTTGTGTCTGTCCTATCGCTGGTGCTGGATGTCACCGAGCGTCAGCAAACCGAAGTGGCCCTGCGCCAAAGCGAACAGCGGTTTCGCGCCATGTTTGAACAGGCCGCGGTCGGCATTACCCTAGCCGACTGCCATTCGGGGCAGTTTGTCCGGGTCAACCATCGCTTTTGTGAGATGGTAGGCTACAGCCGCGAAGAGCTGATGACCAAGTCGTGGCGCGACATCACCCATCCCGATCACCTCAGCGAAACGATATTTGAACGACTGAAGCGGGGAGAACTGGGCAGCGTTTCTAAAGAGAAGCGCTATATCTGCAAGGACGGCACGGCGCTGTGGACGGCGATTACTCTATCGGTCGTGTATGACACAAACGGGATGCCGCTCTATGAGATTTGCGTGATCGAAGATATTGGCGATCGCAAACGGGCCGAAGCCGAACGCCGCCAGGCCGAAGCGCAGATCCGCCGCAGTGAGGCCAATCTAGCCGCCGCCCAGCGGGTGGCCCATATCGGCAGTTGGGAGTTTGACAGCCGCACCCAAGCCCAAGTTTGGTCTGAGGAAATGTTTCGCATCTATGGTTTAGAGCCAGCGGCGATCGCCCCCACCTATGCTGAAATGTTGCAGTGGGTGCACCCCGACGACCGCGACTGGGTCAATGCCCAAAACACCTTAGAACAATGTCAGCAAACGGGCACCTTTCAAACCTTTGAGCACCGCCTAGTGCGCCCCGACGGGGCCGTGCGCTCAGTCGAGGTGCGCGGTGAAGCCATTTTTAATAGCGAGGGGCAGGTCGAAAAATTGTTTGGCACCGTTTTAGATATTACCGATCGCAAACTGGCCGAAAACAAGCTCACCGCCTCTCTCGAAGAAAAAGAGCTGCTGCTCAAAGAAGTGCATCACCGGGTCAAAAACAACCTACAGGTGATTTCGAGCTTGTTTTCGCTACAGTCGCAATATATCTCTGATCCCAAAATTTTAGCTGTGCTGCAAGAAAGCCAAGAGCGGATTTATTCGATGGCCTTAGTGCATGAAAAACTCTACCAAGACGACCTAACGCATATTAATTTTACAGACTACATCCAAAGCCTAACCAACCACCTATTTGCGTCTTACAATATCAATTCCACCTTGATTCAGCTTGAGCTGCAAATCGCGGATGTGATGCTGACCGTTGATACCGCCATTCGCTGCGGGTTAATGGTCAACGAACTCGTGGCCAATGCGCTCAAGCATGGCTTTCCCGATCGGCGTTCAGGCACGATTTCGATTAGCCTATTGCCCAATGCTGACGGCTTGGCCGAACTCACGGTTGCAGATACGGGCGTGGGGCTACCGCCCGACTTTGACTTGCAGCACAGCACATCCTTGGGGCTGCGGCTTGTGCGGACGCTGGCCCGCAAAATGAAGGGAACATTAGACATATTCCATCGCAATGGCGCGATCTTTCAAATTACCTTTCCGGCTGAGTGGCAGTAATACGTGAGAGAAGGAGTGAGACGCGCCCCACAATTGCGCGGCCTTTTCCAGCAGATGGGGGTATAGATGGCGATTGCCCTACCGACTAATGCCTGACCTGATGCCGGGCCTGATGCCTGACCTGATGCCGGGCCTGATATCTAAACCGATGCCTGACCTGATATCTCAATTGTTTTCGAAAGACTCATCCGCCCATTCCCCCCTAAATAAACGTGAAACACGGTTCCATCTTGATTGGCTTAAGAGGGTACGCATGAGTACACTACAGACGCCTGCTATCCATATCTTGGTTGTGGAAGATGAGCCTTTTATTGCCGAAGATATTGCCGGTCGCCTGGCCAAGCTAGGCTACGGGGTAGTCGGCATTGCCGAGTCGGCGGCGGAGGCGATCGCCTTGGCCACGTTGCATCAGCCTGACCTGGTGTTGATGGATATTATTTTGGAGGGCGATGTCGATGGCATTACGGCAGCCGACGAAATTGGGCGATCGCTCCATATCCCGGTAGTTTACCTGACGGCCAACGCCGATGAAACCACCCTCCAGCGCGCCAAGCTGACCCAACCCTTTGGCTATCTGCTCAAGCCGTTTAAAGAAAAAGAGCTGCAAGTGACGGTCGAAATTTCCCTCGCCCGACATCAGGCCGACTTAGAAATTAGGCGATCGCTCGACCGGGCGGTGCAGTTGCAGCAGCTCGCCGAAAGCAGTCGCGATCGCGACTCCCAATATTTGCTGACCGCTTCCCACGAGTTTCGCACGCCCCTCTCTACAATCAAGCTGATTGCTGAGTTTTTGCAGCGCGACGACCTCAGCGACGAAAAAAAAGAACAGTATCTGCGCTGCATTCAGGCGGCCACTGAAAGCATGAATCGCTTACTCGAAGATGTGCTGACCTTAGGGGAAATGGGCAGCCCTCAAGCCACCGAATTTATGCCCGCCTTGCTAGACGTGGTGGGGTTTTGCGCCAACATTCTAGAAGCGTTGCAGTGGAGCGTCGGCAAACAGCACACGCTGCATTTTGTCAGCGAGGTGACGTCACTGCCGATTTGGGTGGATGAAAAGCTGCTGTGGCACATCCTCAACAACCTGCTGTCCAATGCGATCAAATATTCCCCCGCCGATACTGCCATTGTGCTGTCGTTGCGCTGCGATCGCGATCAGCTTGTGCTGACGGTGGCTGACCAGGGCATTGGCATTCCGCTATCTGATCAAGCCCGTCTGTTTGAGCCGTTTCAACGGGCTAGCAATGTGGGCAAGGTGCCAGGGACGGGGCTAGGGTTGGCGATCGCCAAGCGGGCGATCGAGCGCCACGGCGGGCACATTCAGCTCCACAGTGAAGTCGGTCAGGGCACTACCTTTGTGGTGACGCTGCCTATCAAACGCTAAGGATTACCGCTCGCAGCTCTCCTAATTGCCATCAACCGGGTTCTCTGTCGTGGCACCGGGTTCTCTTTTAGGGCGCACAGCGGTGCGTCCCTACCCACGAATTTTAGGACATTAATTCCATGATCCCAAAGATTTAAGAATGAGTATTCTGCCTAGACTTGATGGCAAAACCTATCCTTAGCCACCGTGCCATCTGGTTTAATTGCTATTCCTAAGGAGCATAGATTCACTCAATCTAGATCTTTTTAGGGGCATTTACAAAAGCATCATTTTGATTAATTTAAAATAGGGAAATTGCGACGATACCGTTAATCGTATCGCCGCAATCGAGTGAGATGACTATTGGTAACTAAAGCAAAAATGAAGCCTGTTTTTTCGACCGATGCACGGGCATTCGGTACGATTAAGAGCGCTATCATCAGCGCAGCCAAACCGGGCGATCGCTTTAGTAGTTGTAGCGCTGGTCAATCCAATGACGGACTTCAGACTCAGAGTAGAGATGCGCCGAGCGACCGTCAACCGGGTCATAGACCGTCCAGAACAGATTGCCTTCCGCATCAACTTTTTGCATAATTCTTGGCTCAGAACTACCTGCTAAAGCCACAAAGAAATGCGATAAGATTTGCTTAGCTGCGTTGAGAACTTTAGAGGTCTTGCCTTGATTTCTGCGGATTAATTCTTCAACGGTGTTAGGCGTAGCGTAGTTGTAGAAGTTAGAGGTAGCTCTCATTGGTTTCTCCGTTTGCTGAACTGCTGTAGAGGTGGTTGGTGTCGATGAATTTACTCTACGCATTTCCCCAGCGAGAATCAAAAGATAGCGTGCATAGGTTCTATGAATTAAATTCATAGATGATTAAGTCAGTCGGGTGATGCGGCATGAGGGGGCTCGGCTAGCATAGAACCTATAGCATTAGCCCATAGGACTAGCCCATAGGACTAGCCCACAGGACTAGCCCATAAAACTAGCCCTGCGCTAGTTCCTAGCACTAGTCCCCAGATATACGGAACAGGAGACGCGATGGCAACGGGCAATCTGGAAAACATCAAACTGTCTCAACTGCGGGCGCTAGCCGCAGTCGCCACCTATGGCAACTTTAGTGAAGCCGCCCTACAGCTATCGATTTCGCAGTCGGCCGTCAGCCATGCGATCGCCGGTCTCGAAGACGAGCTTGGGGTCGTGCTGCTGTCGCGCGGACGGCATGGGGCGCGGCTGACCCCCGTAGGCGAAATGATCACCACCCACGCCCGCGATATGCTGCGTCTGCTCGATGTGATCGGCAAAGAGGCCAACTTAGCCAAGGGTTTAGAGGGTGGGCATTTGCGCATTGCCACCTTCCGCAGTGTCGGCACCCACGTCTTACCCGAAATTATTGCCCGCTTTCAGCGCTGCTTTCCGGCCATTACGGTATCGATTTCAGAATATCGCGGCGATGAGGGGGTCGAAAATTCGCTGCGGGAAGGGCGGGCCGATTTGGGCTTTACCTGCCTGCCGACAGCCAACGAGTTTGAAACCTTTGAGTTTATGCGAGACGAATATTTCGTCTTGCTGCCCCCCAACCTCAAGCGCCCCGATGTGCCCATGACCTGGGAAGAGCTAATGGGCTACTCGCTGATTTTGCCGCCCGTGACCGACTACTGCAACATCTACATCCGCCAGCACTTGGCGCATCACAACTGCACTCTCAAGGCGACCTACGAAATTCAAGAAGACTCGACCATTGTGGGCATGGTGCGGCGGGGGTTGGGGGTGACAATCATGGCCAGCTTGGCGGCGGAACCGCTGCCACCTGAGATTCAGGTCTGCCGCCTGCCGGTGCCGTTAGAACGCAGCATTCGGATTGCGGTCTGTGCCAATGGGCTGCATCCGCCAGCGGTGTATGCCTTCGTCGACATGGTTAAGGAAATGTTTCCGAGCAATCGCTACTTGATGTCGGGAGCGCTAGACTGCGCCACTAAAACCACCGGCAAGCGCACCAAAACGGTGGTGCCTTCTTCCTCTGAGGAGGCGATCGCCAGTTCGCCTTGATGGGCATCGACAATGCGCTTGACGATGGCGAGCCCCAGCCCGGTGCCCGATGATTTGGTGGTGTAAAAGGGTTTGGTCAGCTCGGGCACGATCTCGGCCGGAATGGCACCGGGGTTGTGCACCGACAGGCAGGCGTGGGGATGGCCGCCATCGGTGGAGACGGTAACGCGGCAGGTGACTGCCGATTTGGGAGCAACGGCCTCGCAGGCATTGTTGACCAGGTTGATCACCACTTGCTTGAGCTTATCGACATCGCCCCGCACCCGCACCGGCTGCGATGCAGGCTGCCAGCGGACACGCCGCTGCAAGGCCGAGGGCATGGTGCGCAGCGATTCGAGTAAGCTGGCAATCAAGGTATTGAGCTCTAGCTCGGTTTGCTCCAAGGTCTGCGGCTTGGCATAGAGCAAAATCTCGTTGAGCAGCGATCGCAACCGCTGGGCTTCTTCTAGGGCCAGCTCTAGGCGCTGCTTAGACGCATCGGTCAAGTCTAGCCGCCGAAACGATTCTAGCCCCATCATCACGGTGGTCAGCGGGTTGCGCACCTCATGGACGATCATGGCCGTCAGTTCGCCCACTTCGGCCAGGCGCTCGATCGCCGCTAGGGTATTTTGCTGCTCTTGACGCCGCTCGGTAATATCTTCGGCAATGCCCGCCACCCGATAAACGTCACCGGCCTCGTTGCGAATGGGGAAACCGCGATCGCGAATGATCCGCACCGCGCCATCGGGTCGAATGATCCGATAGTCTTCGTCAAAGCCGCGATCGATGACACCCCGCATAGCGGGCAGCACCCGCTCTTGATCGTCGGGGTGAATCGCCCGATCCCACACCTTGATATCGGCATACCAATCGCTGCATGGCAGCCCCCAGACCCTTTCAAAGGCCGGGCTGAGATAGATCGGCTTGTCGTCTGCGCTGCACATCCACAGCACTTGGCTCATGTTTTCGGCAATTTGCCGCAGTTGCTCTTCGCTTTGGCGCAGGGCCTGCTCGGTTTGC
>DATNOW010000808.1:0-2157 GCA_036703515.1 Chroococcidiopsis sp. | reverse complement strand
AGTGGGGGCCAGATCCTTGAGTTCGGGGATCAGCGTGCCCTTGGCGTCAAACAGCTCCTCGGGTTTGTAGCTCCGCATCCACTCTTCAAGCTGCCGCAGGTGGTCGGGGTTATGGTTCATTCCCGCTAGCGGCACCTGGTGCGCCCGCCATGATCCTTCCACCTTGTGTCCATCGACCTCCGTTGGCCCTGTCCACCCCTTGGGGGTGCGCAAAATAATCATCGGCCAGCGGGGGCGACTGGCGACACCGCTGGTTCGGGCTTCGTCTTGAATCTTTTTGATCTCTAGGACGCAGTGCTCAACCGTCGCCGCCATGGCTTGGTGCATCGAGTCGGGATCAGAACCTTCAACGAAATAGGGGGTGTAGCCATAGCCCTGGAACAACTGCTCTAACTCTTCGTGGCTGACGCGGGCGAGCAGGGTGGGGTTGTTGATTTTGTGGCCGTTGAGGTGCAAGATCGGCAGCACAGCCCCGTCCCGAATCGGGTTGAGAAATTTGTTGGAGTGCCATGCGGTCGCCAGCGGCCCGGTTTCAGACTCGCCATCCCCAACGACGACGACGCTGATCAGATCGGGGTTGTCAAACACGGTTCCGTAGGCGTGAGAGACGCTGTAGCCCAGTTCGCCGCCTTCGTGGATTGAGCCAGGAGTTTCGGGGGTGCAGTGGCTGCCAATGCCGCCGGGGAAAGAAAACTGCTTGAAAAACCGGCGCAGCCCTTCTTCGTCTTCGCTTTTGTCGGGATAGACCTCGGAGTAGGTGCCCTCTAGATAGACTGGCCCCAGCACGCCCGGTGCGCCATGCCCTGGCCCGGCTAGGTAAATCATGCTGAGGTCATAGCGCTTGATCACCCGATTGAGATGGGTATAGATAAAGCTCAGCCCTGGGCTTGATCCCCAATGCCCCAGGAGGCGTTTTTTGATTTGGGTGGGGTCGAGCGGCTCTTTGAGCAGGGGGTTTTCGCGCAGGTAAATCATCCCCACGGCGAGGTACTTGCAGGCACGCCAATAGGCATGGATTTTGCGTAACTCTTCTGCGCTGAGGGGGGTGCCTGTGATGGTCGACCGGGCAATACCATAGGCCGTAATAGCAGATGTTGGCTTGGAAGGCGTTGCAATCATGGTGATGAAATTCCTTGAACAGGTTGAGTCTGCTAGTTGCACAGGGGTCTGCAAAAAGCGGCAGAGTGATCGGAGGGATCACGGGGATGGCGCGGGGGGATCGCGATCGCCCACCTCGATGATCGGAGTTCTGCTCTGGGAGACCGTGCCAAACGTTAGCAAACTCTAGAGTTGAACTCTTCTAGTCTAGGGAGGACTTTTGGGGTTCTTGTGAGGAGAATGGGCGATCGCCCCATTCTGGCAGACCGTTCGGTTAAGAGAATAGTGTTTAAACGACGATCGCCCCGTTATCTAGGACACGATTGGGCGGCGTTAGCTGCGACAGAAAATATTGGGTGGTCAGGGTCGGATTCTCGGCGGCCATGATCGCCCGGACGATCGCCACGCGCTCTGCCCCGCTGCCCATCACCGCATGGACATTGTCGGTATTGATGCCGCCGATGGCAAACCACGGCATCGGCGCGTGGGTGAGGGCATAACGAACGTAGTCTAGCCCCGCAGCGGCTTTGCCGGGTTTGGTGGGGGTGTCGTAGACCGGGCCAACGCCAATGTAGTCGGCCCCTTCGGCAATGGCCCGATTCATTTCGTCGGGGTTGGTGGTCGATCGCCCGATGATCCGGGTTGGGCCGAGGATTTGACGGGCAGCGGCCATGGGCAGATCTTGCTGCCCCAGATGGACGCCATCGGCATCGACCGCAAGGGCCAAGTCGGCGCGATCGTTGATGATCAGCAGCGCCCCATAGCGGTGGCAAAGCTGGCGCAGCTGGATGCCAATCTGGATGCGGGTGAGATCGTCGGCTTCTTTTTCGCGATATTGCACCAAGCGCAGCCCCCCTTGCAGGGCCGCTTCTACGACCCCCCGCAGGGTGTCGTGGGGTGAGGTGACCAAATACAGAGGCGATCGCGCCAGTTTTTGGTGCCGCTGTTGCCCCAGCAGCGTGCTTTCCAGCGTATACACCCGATAGCGCATCTGCTTGCAGGCGATCGCCATCGCTGGAATGCAGATTTTGCCATACTCTTCGAGCACGCGCAGGGCCT
>DATNOW010000807.1:0-3095 GCA_036703515.1 Chroococcidiopsis sp. | reverse complement strand
GAATATTATCTCAAGCTGCCCTATGACATCGAGCAGCGCGATATGCTCGTCGTTGACCCGATGCTGGCTACGGGCAACTCTGCTGTAGCTGCGGTCGATCGACTGAAAGAAGCCAACCCGGCTTCGATTAAATTTGTCTGTCTGCTGGCGGCCCCCGAAGGCATCGCCCACTTTCACAAGCAGCACCCCGATATTCCCATCTATACAGCGGCCATTGACGAAGGTCTCGACGGCCACGGCTACATCATGCCTGGTCTCGGGGATGCGGGCGATCGCCTGTATGGAACGAAGTAAGGGGATGGCGGGATGAGGGGATAGCGGGATGGCGGGATGGGACGGGATGAACTGGTTAGAGGACGCTGGAGAGATAGAGGAGCTATGGCATTAACCCACGGAATCCCGTTGTCAGACACTGAGCGGGCTGCGATCGCCTATTTGCGATCGCCCCAGGCCATTCGGGAACAGTGCGATCGCCTGTTGACCTTGGCCTGTGACCGGCAGCTGGCTCACTTTCGCTGCGACCTCACCCAGCTACAGCCTACGGCCGACTACGTTTTGGACGTCATCCGCGAATCCTATCCTGACCTCAACGTGCCCTTTCACAGTCGCTGGCGACACTTTGAAGTCGATAGGGTGTCTCGTTTGGCGCTGCTGGCTGAACCGCTCAAAGGGTTAGATGCCGTGGAGCAAGCCCGGATCAAGTTTGATCTGGCGGTTACCAGCGTTTTGCTGGATGCGGGTGCAGGGGCTACGTGGCGCTATCGGGAGGCTGATACGGGGCTGACCTTTCAGCGCTCGGAAGGGCTGGCGATCGCCAGCGTCCACCTCTTTGTGGCGGGCGGATTTTCCAGTGACCCGACGCGACCGCTGCAGGCCGATGCGGCGGGGCTGTCGGGGTTGGCCGAGTCTGAACTGGCCGCTGGGTTTCAGGTCAGCGCCGATAATCCTTTGGTGGGGTTAGAAGGGCGCGTTACCCTGCTGCAACGGTTGGGCAAGGCTCTGTATCAATGGCCCGATCTGTTTGGTGAAGAGATTCCGCGACCGGGGCATCTGGTCGATTATTTGCTGGATCTGGCGGAGGGCGATCGCCTGTCGGCGGTGACGGTGCTCCAGGCTGTCCTCAACGGCATGAGCGATATCTGGCCGGGGCGGGTGGCGATCGCCGATCTTAACCTAGGCGACGTCTGGCCCCATTCTGCCTTGCCCAACGACAGCATCGGCGGCGGGCTCGTGCCTTTCCACAAGCTATCGCAATGGCTGACCTATTCTCTATTGGAACCGCTGCAAGAGCTGGGTTTAGAAATCACGGATTTAGATCAGCTCACCGGGCTGGCTGAATATCGCAATGGTGGGCTGTGTCTTGATCTGGGGCTGCTGCAACCCAATGATCCAGCTATTTTGACGACCCCCCATCCTCCGGGCTCCGAGGTGATTGTTGAGTGGCGATCGCTCACCGTCAGCCTGCTCGATCGGATTGCCCAGAGCATTCGCCATAGCCTCGGCATGGATGCGACCCAGTTACCGCTGGTCAAGATCTTACAGGGCGGCACCTGGACGGCCGGGCGACGGATTGCGGCCGAGCTGCGACCCGGTGGGCCGCCGCCGCTGCAAATCCTCAGCGATGGCACTGTTTTCTAAATTTAGCCCAGACTTCAGCCTAGAACGCTGGACAAATACAGAGTCTCCCCGGTCTGACCGCAAACGCCGCCGATGCAGCAGACGCAGAGAACTCGGTAGTTTTGGCTACCCAGAACCCGTGACCCTTCCTTTAAGCTGGAGGCAGAATGTCTGTATGTCTGTGGCGCTGTTTTTATGGCGTTGCGACATTGGTGTTGTGACATCGGCGTTGTAACATCGGCGGTTTTGCCAGCCACCGGTTTGGCTCCGTAAACTGCGAGTAGTGGGCGATCGCCTACTAACCCTGTGAGTTATAACCGAAATGACCTGCTTCCACCCTTACTCTAGGAGTTAAGCCGATGGCCAGTGCTATCAATACTCAGTCTCCTGATCATGTTGGGCCTCACCATGTTGTGATTGTGGGCGGTGGGTTCGGTGGTCTCTATACCGCCAAATTTCTAGACAATCCCTCAGTCACGGTGACGCTGATCGACAAGCGCAATTTTCACCTGTTTCAACCCTTGCTCTACCAAGTGGCGACGGGGACGCTTTCGCCCGCCGATATTTCGTCGCCCCTGCGCGGCATTCTGAGCAAAAACAAAAACGTCCAAGTGCTGATGGACGAGGTGATTGACCTTGATCCGCAGGAAAAAACGCTGATTACTCGCAGTCAGACCCTTTCCTATGACAGCCTGATTGTGGCGACGGGGGTCAGCCACCACTACTTTGGCAACGATCATTGGAAGCCGACTGCACCGGGTCTGAAAACCGTAGAAGATGCGCTGGAAATGCGCCGACGGATTTTTATGGCCTTTGAAGCGGCCGAAAAAGAAACCGATCCTGAGCAGCGACTGGCTTGGCTCACCTTTGTGATCGTGGGAGGCGGCCCAACTGGGGTGGAACTGGCGGGGGCGATTGCCGAGCTGGCCTACAACACCCTCAAGAGCGACTTCCGCAACATTGATACCAGCGAAACCAAAATTCTCTTATTAGAAGGAATGGATCGCATCTTGCCTCCCTATCCACCCGACCTGTCGGCCAAAGCCCAAGGGTCGCTGGAAAAGCTGGGCGTCACGGTGTTGACCAAAACCCTCGTGACCAATATTGCCGATGATGTCGTCACCGCCAAGCAGGGCGATCGCATCGAGCAAATTCCCGCCAAAACCGTCCTCTGGGCGGCAGGGGTAAAAGCCTCAGAAATGGGAGCCGTCTTAGCAGAACGGGCTGGAGCTAGCCTCGACCGGGCCGGTCGCGTGATCGTTGAGCCTGATCTGACCCTGCCTAACCACGACAATATCTTTGTGATTGGCGACCTGGCCCACTATGCTCACCAGGGCGATAAGCCGCTGCCGGGGGTTGCGCCCGTGGCCATGCAGCAGGGCCAATACGTCGCGCAGCTGATCCGCCGCCGCCTGGCTGGGCAGACGACGCCAGCTTTCCGCTATGAAGATGGCGGCAGCCTGGCGGTGATCGGTCAA
>DATNOW010000806.1:0-3184 GCA_036703515.1 Chroococcidiopsis sp. | reverse complement strand
GGGATGGGGCTGGCGATCGCCAAACGCCTGGTCGAACTCTACGGCCATCGCCTGACGATTGAAAGCATCCCCGATCAGCAGACTACGGTGCTGATTACATTTGCCACGCGCCACCCGTCACCGTAGTAGCGGCACCAAAAGACTGACCGGCAAACACCACTCCACTGCCGATCTATCCTCCCCTTCACCCTTCACCCTTATCTCTATCCCCCGGCTGGTGAGCCCGTGGTCACTGAGCTTTGTCGAAGTGCCTCCCTACCCTCCCACCCTCCTCCCCACACTCCCACCCTCCCTCCCAAACTTCGAGATAAAACTACGGTAAATCAGTCGATATTTAGTAGTTTTTCTTGATTTTTTCGCGGCGCTTGTGTAATTATGGGCTTACTAAATACCGGCAAGTCTATCGAGATACCGTAATTAAGGTGCTCATGGCTGTTCATGGCAAGCGCCATCAGTGAATGGGTCTCGTCAGGTCGGGTTGGTGGCCATTGAAAGTCAGGCACGTTTTGTGAGGCGGAGCAGCACCATGAGCATCGAACGGAATCAAACCCTCTGGGCTTTGGCCTACCCATATTGGGTGGTTGGCAAGGTTGCGGCGTTGGTGATTGTCAGCGTTTTATTTTTGGTAGTCGATCGTTGGGTTAGGGCAGGCGATCGCAGGTCTGATCGTCGAGCCTATGCCACGCTGCGCGCGCGTTGACGGGCAGTTTGCCGATAGTTTTTTTGGAGAAAGTTTGTTTTGGAGGAGTGTGGTGATGCGTCTCAGGGTTTGGAATGGTTGGTCTCGGTTGAAACGTTGGCAATCTGGTCTGATTGCATTTTTAGTATCCATGACGGTCTTTGGGGTGGTGATTCCGCTGTGGCCGTTGCCCTCGGCGGCGACGCCGACCGCGCTCCAGTTTGTGCCGCCGACTTGGGTGGCTGAGCATGCTAACGACGCCAATTTGCGGATTTTAGACGTGCGGCTTAATCCATTTGATTATTTCAACGGGCATGTGCCCAACGCGGTGCATATTGCCGATAATTCCTTCCGCGGCCCCAATGGGGTGCTGCCGGTGCAATATTGGCAATCGGATAAGCTGCGATCGCTGTTTACCCAAGCAGGCGTCACTGACGATAGCAAAGTGCTGATCTATTCCGATGGGCGCGACGTGCTGGGGGCAACCATGGTGGCCTACCTGCTCGAACGCACCGGGCATTCTGATGTAGCGGTGCTGGATGGCGGCTTTGCGGGCTATAAGGCTGCTAACTTACCTGTTACCAAAGAGTTTCCGCGCTACGCTCCGGGGCAGTTTACGGTGCGGGACAACCCCAATGTGCGGGTGACGCTGGCCCAAGTGCGATCGCTGATCGGTAAGCCTGGGGTCACCTTTATCGATCCGCGCCCGCCTGAGCTGTTTTCGGGACAGCAAGAGGTGTGGATCCGCAACGGTCATATTCCCGGTGCCAAAAATATTCCTTGGCCAACCTTTACGGCCGGCGAGGCTAATTTTCATCAGCTCAAGTCTTTAGATGAAATTCGCCAACTGTTGGCCAGCCGTGGCGTTACCCCCGAATCCGACATCATCGTGACGTGCAGCACCGGGCGCGAAGCCACGCTGCAATATAACGTGCTCAAGCATCTGCTGGGTTATCCGAATGTGCGCGTCTATGAGGGCTCGTGGACGGAATATTCAGCCCAGCCCGATTTGCCTGTCGAAACAGGGCCTGGGGCCTAGCGTGGTGCATCGATGGCTGGGCTGCTGTGTGTAGGATAGCGTCACGTTCTCCCTAGACAGCCAGCTCTACATGCAGCGCTAGCCATCGATCTGAGAGTTAAAACTTGATTGGAGCCTAAAGGATTTTAGAACAATGCTGATTGAGCCTATTGTGATGGGTGGGGCGATCGCCCTTGTCATGGCTACTGCTCCGCATGACCCATTAACCTCCCGTTCCCTTTCGCTAGATCGAGTGGCCAGCTGTGCCCCTACCGAGCCTTTCCCTAGCCCAACTCCGACTCCGACCTCAGCCCCTACGCCACCGGCCAATTAGGTTGGAGCCTCGGAGCCTATTTTAGTAGCATCGCCTTAACCCGTTTACGCAAGCAAAACCCAGTCAAAAGACAGAAATCGTCAGTGGCTGGGTTTTGTGGTTTTTGGTTTATCGAATTTATTTATCGAACGTACTGAGCCATTAGAAATTAGATTCAGGAACGGGCAGTAGGGTCAAACTGCTGGGTGGCACAAAGCTGAGGGCGATCGCAGTTGAAAAGGCAACAACACAAACCAAGGTGAGCACCAGCAAAGGGCGATTATCCATGCCAAAGATCTCCATGAGTGAGAAAAGTGGGCAGACCCAGCCGCGCCATGAGGGGGTGCGCCGATGAGTCTGCCCCTATGATTAACGGGGCGATCGCGCTGTGTCCAAAATCCGATCTAAAACTTTAGCTTTTAATGTGGCGATCGCTGCACTGCTGACGTGACGGGGGCGGGGCAGGTCAATGGGTAGGTCTAGATCAATGCTACCGTTTTTCAGCACGATCACCCGGTCGGCTAGATGGACGGCTTCTTCGACATCGTGGGTGACGAGGATGGCGGTAAACTGTTGCTCTTGCCAGAGGGTCTGGATCAGCTGCTGCATTTCCAGGCGGGTGAGGGCATCTAATGCACCCAGCGGTTCGTCTAGGAGCAGCAGCCGTGGCTGGCTGACGAGGGCGCGGGCCAAGGCTACCCGCTGCCGCTGCCCACCCGAAAGCTGCGTCACCCACGCGTGAGCGCGATCGCCTAGGCCAACTTGTTCGAGAGCCCAGTGTCCGCGCCCGCGTTTTTGCTGGCGCAACCCGATGGCGACATTGTCGAGCACGCGTCGCCACGGCAGCAGCCGCGCATCTTGAAACATGACTTTGACATCGCGATGCAGGCCGCTCAGGGGCTGCTGGTCTAACAGAATCTCGCCAGTGTTGGGTTCGCTCAGCCCGGCCAAAAGCCGCAACAGAGTGCTTTTGCCGCAGCCGCTGCGCCCGACGATGGCAATAAATTCACCCGGCGCAACGTTTAAATCAACGTTGTTTAAGACGTTGATCTGCCCAAACGATTTACTTAAATTTTGAATGGCGATCGCAATGCCTAAGGGGGGTGATGACGTTGAGTGGGGGGCGATCGCCAGATCGGCTGCACGAACCATACAAATCCTCGCTAATGTGTCT
>DATNOW010000805.1:0-4233 GCA_036703515.1 Chroococcidiopsis sp. | reverse complement strand
CCGGTTGGTGAGCCTGCCGAACCACCCCCACCCCCGTCGCCCGCCGCTCATGAACATTGCCCGCTCGCTCAAACTGGTTGCCTGGTCATTGGGCCTACTGCTGGCCGGGCCGCTATTACTCTGGACTGCGCCCACCGCCGCCCAACAGCTCGTCAATCCTGCCGAACCCGAAACCGTTTATCGCTTAGACACGGTGATCGACGATTTGGCCCAGGCCACCGTGGTTTATTTAGGGGAAACCCACGATAGCCAGGCCGATCACGCGGCCCAGTTGCAAATTATCGAAGCGCTCTATCGCCGCAGCCACCGCCTTGCCATCGGTATGGAAATGTTTCAGCGCCCGTTTCAAGCAGCGCTCGACCAATACCTAGCCGGAACCATCAGCGAAGCCGAACTGCGTCAGCGCACTGAATATGACCAGCGCTGGGGCTATGCCTGGGCCAACTATGCGCCGATCTTGCGGTTTGCCAAAGAACACCAAATTCCGCTGCTGGCGCTCAATACCCCCACCGAAGTCACTCAAAAAGTCGCCCAAAAGGGACTGTCCGCGCTCACCCCTAACGAACGCCGCTGGATTCCACCCGATGCCGACATCGATCTATCGAGTCAGTCTTATCGCCAGTTTCTGCGCCCTATCTATGACGAGTTTCACGACGGGCACGGTACGGCGTCCGGGTTTGAAAATTTCTTTTTGTCGCAGGTATTGTGGGATGAAACCATGGCTGAGGCGATCGCCCGGTTTCTTACCACCCACCCCCAGCACCAGGTCGTGGTCTTGGCCGGTCAAGGGCACATCGTCTACGGCTATGGCATCCCTAGCCGGGTCGCCCGTCGTCAGGCTCGCCGCCGCTTTAGCCAGCGGTTAGTGCTGCTCAATCCTTCGCCGCTGCTGCACACCGATGACACTACAGGGTTAGCCGACTATCTCTGGCAGAGCGAAGCCGATCGCGAGCCATCCGTCACCCCCTGATCGTGACCCTTGATGAGAGACTCGCTAGAAAATACTATTCCAAAATGGGTTCCCCCCTTTTTCCTTGCCGCTCCCCCTTTTTCCTTGCCGCTTCAGTAGCAGGCGGGCAAGATGCCCGCACCACGCCCTTCACCCTTTACCCTTTACCCTTCACCCTTTCACCCCATGCTGATCCGCCGCCTCAACGACTGCGAAGAATTTATCGCCGGGGACAACACTCGTCTGCGCGAACTGCTGCATCCTGACAAGCAGGAAATCGCCCTCCGCTATAGCCTGGCCCATGCGATCGTACCCATCGGTCAAACCTCCATTCCCCACTCCCTGACCACCTCGGAAGTGTATTACATCCTCAGCGGCGTAGGTGAGATGCACATCGACGGGGAAGTGCAGACCGTTCACCCTGGCGATGCCGTCTACATTCCACCGCAGGCTCGACAGTACATCCACAATGGCGGCACAGAACCGCTGGTGTTTATTTGCATCGTAGACCCCGCCTGGCGCAAAGAAGACGAGACGATTTATCTTGACTCGACCGACTGAACTGGCTCGACCGACTGAACTAACTTGACTGGCTCGACCGGCTCGACCGGCTCGACTGGCTCGATTGGCTCGACTGGCTCGACCGGCTCACCGCAATTCGTTGGAACTCTCTATGGCTAGGCTTAGAAATAACTTGCCATTGCCAAAAATTGCCAAAATTGCCAAATAAACTTGCCTCCCCCCCATTACCAAAATTTGTTTTTGGCTGGGGCGATCGCTCTTGGCCAACTTAACCCTGCGTCAGGCTCGATAAAAACTGGCACAACTCCGCTTTATAACCAAAGCTGACTAGTCCAAATCGGCACAGTTGAACATCGTGGTTCTCGCGGGTTTCAGCACTTTTTTACTCCGTATCTACCCGTAACTTCCGACGAACAATTGACACGCCGAAGTGAAATGTATAGCCCTATACAGATTTGACTCCTGATCCTTGATGGAATCTTTATCATTCCTCTGCCGTACCGTTCTGTATTTCTGTGATCGCGCAGCAAGCGGTAAAAGACCCTGAAAATTGGTGTGCATGGGAGAGGAATGGGTAGAGATGATGGCGCTCTCAGTCGCAATGTTTGGGCATATCAAGACATGCGATTGGTCTTCAAGCAACTGCTCATCTGAACTGTTGATTCCATGCTGCCTTGGCTGCGCTGTTGGATTCGTTGTTGATATAAGGAACGTCCAGTGATGATGTCTAAACGTATTCTCAAGAAAAGGAGAACCAAAAGCAGACCAGCGCCTTTGACGCTCAAAGCGGCTTGGTCTTCTGTCTCTGACTTTTTCCAAGATTTTCCTAATTCACTCAAGGGATTGTCTTTGGGTTGGCAAGCCTGCATCCCGCTAGCTGCCCTCATCGTTTTGTTTAGCGGTGTAGCGGCTTCTGCCCAAGATACCCCGCCCATCGAAGACGTTGTAGCCGGTCTAAAAGTCGGTCTAGATACTCTTTGGGTGATGATTGCAGCCATGCTGGTGTTCTTCATGAACGCTGGTTTTTGTATGCTAGAAACCGGTTTCTGCCGCCAAAAGAACGCTGTCAACGTGTTGGCCAAGAACCTGATCGTGTTCGGACTTTCCACCATTGCCTTCTGGTTTATTGGCTGGGGTCTGATGTTTGGGGATGGCAATCCCTTCTTTGGCACGTCTGGTCTGTTCTTGTTGTCGGGTGCTGACAACAGCCCTGCCACTGGCGACGCTTACGAAGGGGTTTACACCGCGATTAGCTGGGCTGGCGTACCGCTCGCAGCAAAGTTCTTCTTCCAATTGGTGTTTGCTGGAACGGCAGCTACCATCGTGTCGGGTGCCGTTGCTGAGCGGATTAAGTTTGTTGACTTCTTGATCTTCAGCTTGCTGCTGGTTGGTATCGCGTATCCCATCACTGGCCACATGGTTTGGGGTGGCGGTTTGCTGGGCGGCAAGCTTTGGGACTTTGCCGGTTCGACCGTAGTTCACGCAGTTGGCGGTTGGGCGGCGCTGATGGGTGCTGCCATTCTTGGCCCCCGCATCGGCAAATACAACTCCGATGGCACGGCTAATGCGCTCCCGGCTCACAACATGAGCATTGCGACTCTGGGCTGCTTGATTTTGTGGTTGGGCTGGTTTGGTTTTAACCCCGGTTCTACCATGGCTGTAGGCGACGGTTCTTTGATCGCTCACATTGCCTTAACGACCAACACCGCAGCTGCCTTTGGTGGTATTGCTGCTACGATCACAGCTTGGATTTATCTGGGCAAGCCCGACCTGTCGATGGTGATCAACGGTTTGCTGGCTGGCTTGGTGGCTGTTACCGCTCCTTGCGCCTTCATCACCGTTCCAGCGGCTGCCATTATCGGCGTCATTGGTGGTGTCTTGGTGGTGTTTGCTGTTGGCTTCTTTGATAAGCTCCGCATTGATGACCCTGTCGGTGCTGTCTCCGTTCACCTCGTCAACGGTACTTGGGGTACTCTAGCCGTTGGTTTGTTTGCCGTTGGTCCTAGCGATCAAGCCGGTGCACTTTACACCGAAGGCTTTGGCCCGGCTGCCGGTCTGTTCTACGGTGGCGGTTTGGGTCAGTTCTTTGTGCAGCTTGGTGGAACCATGCTGTGCGGTCTGATCATCACCGTGCTGTCGGGTATCTTCTGGTTTATTCTCAAGGCAACGCTGGGTATCCGCGTGACGGCCGAAGAAGAACTGGTGGGTCTAGACATTGGCGAACACGGCATGGAAGCTTATGCTGGCTTTGTTAAAGATGCTAGCGCTATGCCTGGTGGCACCAGCAGCTCAGTTAGCGGTGTGGCCAATACCTACTAACTCCAAAGATGGCGATCGCTGATTAATCCTGCTTCATGCTTGATTGATCATTGATTGCTCCTTAATAGATCGTTAATTGATCGCTGGTTAGTTTGGGTTCAGGGCGTTCTCTGCAAAGAGAGCGCCCTTCGCATTAGAACCATTAGAAAAATTTGCTGCACTATTCTATGGACGCCGCAATCCTGAGCAAACCTAGATCATTGCCGAACGAAGACGACGATGCAAAACTATGGGGAGTTGGCTTAGAATTCTAGATTCAACGTTTGGTGTGATTGTCTTGTGTCCACTAATCCCAAGAAATCGTGGCCGAGCTGGTTGCTGCTGTCGGTTGCGGCCAATGGGCTGCTGGCTCCGGCGTTAATTTGGCTATCGGTCAAGCCACCGGAGGTAGCCTCGTCTTCTCCGGTGACAGTCGTGTCTAGAGACAGACAGAGTCCCCAAGC
>DATNOW010000804.1:0-2810 GCA_036703515.1 Chroococcidiopsis sp. | reverse complement strand
CGAACCTCCGCAGTTCACGGTGGTAGCTATTGACTTCGGCATCAAGCGCAACATTTTGCGCCGATTGGCCAGCTACGGCTGCCGAGTGATCGTGGTGCCTGCCACAACCCCTGCCGAAACCATCCTCAGCTACAACCCCGACGGCATTTTCCTCTCCAATGGCCCAGGCGACCCCTCCACCGTCACCGAAGGCATTGCCACCACCAAAGCGCTACTCACCGCCGATAAACCCGTATTTGGCATCTGCATGGGGCATCAGATTTTGGGGCTGTCGCTGGGGGCCGAAACCTTCAAGCTCAAGTTTGGGCATCGCGGGCTCAACCAGCCTGCCGGTCTGGCCCAGCAGCAAATCGAAATCACCAGCCAAAACCACGGGTTTGCGATCGCCGCCGAATCGCTCGCCGATGCCGAGGTAGAAATCACCCATCTCAACCTCAACGATCGCACCGTCGCCGGACTGCGCCATAAAACCCTACCGATGTTTTCGGTGCAATATCACCCCGAAGCCAGCCCCGGCCCCCACGACGCCGATTATCTGTTTGAGAAATTTGTCAACACCATGCGCGAACATCGGGCCGCTAGCGCGCAGCCAGTCTAGCCGCTAGCGTGTTAGTAGAAGCGATCGCAGCGCGCAGTCGCAGCGCCATGACGCCGTTACCGCAGCGGTGACGGCGTCACCTTATCCTCAACGAAATGAAACCGCTGAGGATGGCAACAGCCTAGAGAAAATAAGTCATAATTGACGAGTTCAAGTTGAAATGGCGGGGGATCGCACATTGTTTAGAAAAATCTTGATGTCTAAAGCCAAACTGGCGCTGATGGTTCCTGTAACGGTGCTAACGGTCTCTATGAGTGCGATCGCCACCAATGCGCAAACCACCCTTTACAACCCCATCCGCCTGCCCGGAACCAACGAAATTACCGATAGTCTGTCTGAACAAGACATCCCCACCGGCTTTGGTGGCTTTGCCCGCGACTACGTTGTCGGGCTCGAAGAAGGCGATCAAGTCGTCATCGACCTGACTTCCGAAGAATTTGACACCATCATCACCCTGATCGCTCCCGACGGTTCCACCGTCAGCGAAAATGACGACGGCCCCGACGGCACCACCAACTCGCTGCTCTTTGCCCGGATTACACGCCCTGGCAACTACATCCTCCGAGTCCGTCCGTATGCCGGTCAAGGGTTAGGAGCCTTTACCCTCAAAGTGACTCGTCTCCGCCCGATCTGAACAGACTTTCCGCTCCGCTCGATCCTCAGGGCGCTGGGTTCTGACCGCGCAACGTCAGGACGGGAATCCAGCGCCCTGAGCCCAGCAAGCGGTCTGCTTCAGCGAAAAAAAGTACCCGCGACTAGAGCAACGACCAAAATGATTTAGCAAAGTACTTGCAAAAAGGGCCTGTTCTTTGTTAGCTTAATTAAGCGTTAAATTTCAAAACTGAAGCAAAACGCTCAGAGTTCTTTCCCAAGAACTGTACTTAACTCCCCAAAGTTTGGGAAACCCGCCGGGATAGCTCAGTTGGTAGAGCAGAGGACTGAAAATCCTCGTGTCACCAGTTCAAGTCTGGTTCCTGGCATAGTTATAAATCACATACAACAAGACCTCAAAAATCTTTGAGGTTTTGTTGTATTCATAGAAAATCGACAACAGCTCTTGTTTGAAGGTCTCCACGCGAGGTGGGAGGGAACCCAAAAGCAAGGGTAAAGTCCGCTGCGCATAGCTCTAAAACTTTCTGGCTTGCCGAACGCCCCATCACCCCGGTTGCTGCGATCGGTTTTTTAATTGCCCCAAATTGCCGTAGATAATGGGGGTAGTGATGGAGCCCAAACCATGTTGACCGAATACATCAACGCAGCGATGGAGCAAGCCGAATACAAGCTCTTAGAAGATGGCACTTACTTTGGGGAGATTCCACCGTGCCCAGGCGTCTGGGGCAATGCTTCAACCCTAAAAGCGTGCATGACTGAGCTTCAGGAAGTCTTGGAAGAGTGGATTTTGTTAGGGCTTAAGCAAGGGCAAGCCCTACCCGAAATAAACGGCATCAACCTCAACATCCGGCAACAGGAGGTTGCCTAGTGGCAGCGATCGGCCCCATCAGCAGAAAAAACCTGATTCGCTATTTTCGTCGGCTTGGCTTTGAAGGGCCAGAGTCGGGCGGCAAACATGCCTACATGCAAAGGGGCAGCCACCGGGTTAGAATCCCCAACCCACATACCTCAGACATCAGCAAGCCCCTGCTAATAGATCTACTGCGACAAGCCCAAATCACCCGCGATGAATGGGAAAACCTATAAAGCAGCCACACCATAACCCATATACGCCACTGATAGCGCTATCCCTCGCCATGCCCATCACCCGTGTGCCGCTCTAGTTGCTCCAAGATGCATCGGTTTTCTGTCTGCAACCCCCGGATATCAGCCTGCATCATGTGCATCTCATTCAGCACACTACCCACCATCGAAACCGTGTCATTGACGCTATCGCGCAGCCCCTGCACGCTGACACACAGCTCTCCTATTTCTCCCTGCTGCTGCTGAATAGCTAGCAGGATAGTTTCGGCTAATGCCTCTAGGCGATCGCTCCGGCTGGCGTCGCTCACGGTCATGACTCCTACTTGAGCATTACTTAGAGTTTACCTTTCCGCTCTCTGCCTTCCAAAGGGGGCTTTTTTGTCCCCAAACCGTCGGAATTTCCAATAACTCGTGAATAGCCTACTGCTGTCGCCCGGCTACTGCGATCGCGTTCAATGACTATCAAGCAATGCTATTTTAAGATGCAGTAAGTTTGAGATGCGGTACGTCTGAGATT
>DATNOW010000803.1:0-2363 GCA_036703515.1 Chroococcidiopsis sp. | reverse complement strand
GCCGCCCAGCGCCATGTAGGCGCAAGGGAACAGCAGCACTCCCGACCACCCGACGAATACAAATCTGTCGCGCTTTAGCCAGTCGTCGAGGACGTCAAACCATCCCCTCGTCTCTTGCGCGCGCCCCATTGCTATGGTCATTTCATATCCTCGTTAATATTCCTAGCCAACCCTCACATATCGCTAATCTCAAACCGACTAAGCTCAGCTTGAGGAAGGTAGCAAAAGGCGATAGCTGGATCTCGGAAGGTAAGTGGAGTGAGTATTTCTACTTAGCTCCTAACTTGCTCAACTCCTTGAGATGGATGCGATCGCCTCCATTGAGGATTCAATGTCTCTATATGATAAGGACAGATGAATTTTTTTACAATCCGATACGTATCTCTCAGAGAAGATCGTCAAGGCGTGGAATCCAGTCAGTAGATCGGTTTTCGCGAGTCAGCCAAGGCTGATTTTCGCGATTCCAGGCGTTCACGCCTGCTGACGCGGTACCCTGGTTAGGTAGGTTTTCGTTGAGACGTGTTTGCCTAAACTTTTGTTTTGCCCCTGCGCCGATCGCTGTGTTGGCCGGGCTAAGCAGGAGTTTAGCAGAACGCTTGTCTAAATGGGCAGCGCTCTTGATAGGCAGAGCAGAGCTTTGAATGAGCAGGGCTGAGCGCCTTGAGTCTCCCGTGAGCCCTCTGTTTAACAGCCGTTGAACAAATGAACAAAAAACTGTCAATTTTACTGTTGTGTATTTCCGAATTTAGCTGAGCAATTTATGGCCACTTCGACGATATCAACCGACAATCAAGTGCTGCGTCAGAGCGTGCTGGGATCGCGTCGCTTTAGCAATATTTTTTGGGCGATCGCAGTCCTCGTTGGCTCTACCGGCTTTGTGCTGTCTAGCGCATCGAGCTATTTGCACGTCAATCTCCTCCCGGTTTCCGATCCGATTGAGCTGATCTTTGTGCCCCAGGGGTTGGTCATGGGGATATACGGCACCCTAGGGCTACTGCTGTCGCTATATCTTTGGCTGATTATTGGGTTGGATGTCGGCAGCGGCTACAACGAATTCAGCCGCAAGAGTGGCGAAGTGAAAATTTTTCGCTGGGGCTTTTGGGGCAAAAACCGCAAAATAGAGCTGGTTTATCCCATTACCGACGTGCAATCTATTCGAGTCGACTTGAAGGAAGGGATCAATCCCCGTCGGGCTCTGTATTTGCGCGTTAAGGGCAAAGGCGAAGTGCCCCTGACCCGTGTGGGGCAGCCGATGGCGCTATCTGAGCTTGAGAATCAGGGAGCAGAACTGGCTCGTTTTCTGGGGGTGCCCCTGGAAGGGCTTTAAAATCACGCCGAGCTATAAAAAGAAATCGCGTTCAAACATAAATCGCGTTTAAGCAACCGGCTCGACTCTTGGCTACTCTTGGCTATAGTCGCATTGGACTTCACACGTCTGACTTCAGTCTGACTTCAAAGGTAGGTAGACCACATGCAAGATAAATGGATTCAACGCTGGGTTTTGCCCCTGCTGCTGATTGGTGCTGTGCTGTTGGGTGGCTGTAATGCGCCCGCCTCTTCGTCTGCGTCCCCTGAAGGGTCTGCGTTTGCCAACCTACCCCGGCTGTCAGGAGAAGCAACGGTCGAGTTGACAGTCAAGGGTGCGCCGATCACGATTTCGGTGAAGGGAGAAGATGCCCCGATTACGGCCGGAAATTTCGTCGATCTGGTCAACCGAGGCGTTTATAACGGTTTGGCGTTTCACCGGGTAGTGCGAGATCCTTCGCCCTTTGTCGTACAGGGCGGCGATCCCCAGAGTGCAGACCCCAATGTTCCGATCGCCCAACTGGGTACAGGTGGATTCGTTGACCCGACTACGGGCGTGACGCGCCTAATTCCGCTCGAAATCAAACCCAATGGGGCGGAAACACCCATTTATAGCCGCACTTTAAAAACGGCGGGGATCACAGAGCCGCCAGTATTGCGCCATACGCGGGGTGCCGTGGCGATGGCTCGGGCCCAGTTCCCTGATTCGGCCTCGTCGCAGTTTTATATTGCCCTAGCTGATCTCGATTTCCTCGATGGCGACTATGCTGTGTTTGGCTATGTGACCAGCGGCATGGAGACGGTTGACCAAATTCAACAGGGCGATCGCATTGATTCTGCCCGGGTGACGAGCGGCTTAGAAAACCTCCAAAGCGGCGCTCAGTAGGTTTGGGCATTTGCGATTCAGCATTCCGTTTGCGATCTGGCTGGGATCTAGCGGCAAGCTCGCTGGGCTCTAAACGCAGGCTAGATGCGGGCTAGTATCGATGGGGCTTGTCGGGAGTAGATTTGGCTTCCGGCAAGCCTTAAGTTTTGGGCTTAAATTTGGGCTTAAATTT
>DATNOW010000802.1:0-6682 GCA_036703515.1 Chroococcidiopsis sp. | reverse complement strand
CGAAGATTGGTACATCATTATCACCGACATTGCTGACTCCACAAAAGCGATCGAAAACGGTCGCTACAAAGAAGTCAACCTGTTAGGTGCATCTTCCATTGTAGCCATCTTAAATATTGTCAAAAAGGTTGAAATCCCGTTCGTTTTTGGTGGAGATGGCGCGTCAATTTTAGTGCCGCCTAGCGATCTCTCTGCCGTTAAAGACGCTTTGGTGACTCTACAGTACATTGCGCGTTCATCCTTTAGCCTCAACCTTAGGGTTGGAATTGTGCCGATGTCGGCTATTATTGCCGCTGGGTTTGATATTCAAGTGGCCAAACTGCGGATTTCGCGTCACTATGCCCAAGCTATTTTTAGCGGCGGCGGTATCTCCTACGCCACCGAGCTAATCAAAGATTATGGTATTCCCAATATCTATCAGCTCAAGCGTCGTAAAAATAACCAAACCGTTGATTTTACGGGGTTAGAATGCCGCTGGCAGGATATTCAGCCCAAGCATGAAGAGGCCGTGAGTTTGCATGTTTTGGCGATCGGGCATTCCCAATTTGATGTCAACCAAATTTATCGAGAAGTGCTAGATAAAATCCAGGATATTTATGGACGCGGCGGCGACTTAAATCCGATTTTATCAACGCGATTAAATTTGAGTTTTAGTCAAGCGCAGCTTACACCTGAAGCGAAGGTGCGCACTCAACACCAAGACGGTATTTCTCAATGGCTTTATCTGTGGCGCATGCGGTGTGAAAACCTGTTGGGCACGCTGTTTATGCAATTGAAACTCAAGGTTGATGGGGTCCATTGGGGAAGCTATAAAATGCTAGTGGCCAACACCGTCGATTACCAAAAATTTGACGATGCTCTGCGAATTGTGCTGTCGGGTAACGCGGCCCAAAGCCAGGCGTTAATCGACTATCTCGATCGCCGCTATGGGGCGGGCGAACTGGTCTATGGCGCACATATTTCTGACCGGGTGCTGATGACCTGTCTGGTGTTTGAACGCATTGGGCGGCAGGTGCACTTTATCGATGGGGCTGGGGGCGGCTTTGCCCTGGCAGCCCGCGATCTAAAGCAACGGATGCACAATAAAGCATTAAACTGGCAGGTGTTTTTAAGAATGATGCGGCTGCGCAACCGCAAATAAGCGCAAATAAGCGCAAACCATGGCAGACGCAAAAGACCGCTAATCAGGGGATGGTGACTACCATGAAGCTATTGACAGACTGGGGATTTCGCTGGGCGGGCTGGCGTGATGGGCAGCGGGGAGAATATTGGGTTGTAGCCCAGGGATTGCTGCTGCTGGGGTTTGTGCTGTTGCCGGTCTATCGTCCTGCGGCGATCGCTCCCCTGTTAGCCGATATTGCGGGGTGGACGCTGGCGATCGCGATCGCCTTGGGTGTGGTTGCGGCGCTGTTTTTGGGCAAAGGCTTGTTTGATCTGGGGCAGAGTTTGACCCCGTTGCCCTATCCCAGAGAAGACGGGCAGTTGGTCGAGTCAGGGGTCTATGGCATCGTGCGCCATCCGATCTATAGCGGTGTGCTGTTTGGGGCGATCGCTTGGGCGGTGTATACGATCAGTCTGTCCCATGCCCTAGCGGCGATCGCCCTCTTGATCTTTTTTGATGCCAAGGCCCGCCGCGAAGAAAGCTGGCTCGCCGAAAAATATCCCAACTACGAAGCCTATCGTCAACGGGTTAAACGGCTGATCCCGTGGCTCTATTGAGCATTAGTTCAAGCATCCATCTGCCCAGCGTCTCTGACAGAATTTGCAGCTACACCGGCTAGGCTTTGTCTGGATTGCGGACGCGTTCTTCGATATCTTCGAGGGTTTGTAGCACGAGCCGTTTGGCTTGCAGTCGCCAACCCCACTTTTGAATGCCAACGGCGATCGCCCCACCGGCAACGGTGATCAGCAAATCGAGCGGCTGAAACAGCGAAATACCAAACAGCAATCCGAGGCCCGCGATGCCCCAAAACGGTAAGGCTACCGTTTGACGCTGGGTTTCCACCAACTGGCTAATCGGGTCAGACGGCAGCTCGGCCAGCAGTTGCTCTTTGACCTGACGCTGCTCGGCGGCGGTAACCGACAGCCCGATTTTTTGCCGCAGTTTTTCAATTTTGCGCGCGTCGGTACTATATTGCGTCAGCTCATCCTCAGCCATGAGGAGCAACCGTTCATACTGTGCCATGGTGGTGTCGGGGTGTGACAGATCTATCTGAAATTGTATGCTTATTCACCAACGGTTTAGAGGATTGCCATGGTGATGCCCAGATCGCGATCCGTAGAGATTAATCGCAGGGATTGACCTCAGGGATTAACCGTAGGGATTGACTTTAGGGATTGACCTCTGCGATCGCCCACTGCTGGGCATCGTTATAGCAATAGCGCTGCCGATTTTGAGGGTTGCCGCGCAGTTCTAAATGATCAACCTGCATGGGAGCCAGCAGCAGCAGACAAAAGTTAGCCAGGGGAGTCAGGGGATCGGGGGCGGGGGGCGAAAACGCCGCCTCAGGCGATCGCTCCACGCCAGGGTTGGGCCAGGCAAACTGGAGTCGCGCCGCGTCAGAGAGCGCTTGCCATAGCTGCTGGCGGGCCGCAACCAGTGTTGCATCGGGATAGTCAGCCGCAACCAGGGTTAAATGACCGAGGAGCCGAAACTGCTCCCGCGTTTTAGGAAAATACCAGCAGACCTCGCCCCACGGCGAATGGTCGATGTGCTCGATTTTGGCGCTGCGCTGGTCGGTGATGAACTGGAGCTGATTGTCGTCGTCGAGAAAGCCGCGAAAAACCACGGTGCGGTTAGCAGGGCGGCGATCGCGATCCACCGTTGCCAACTGCACATAGCGGGCATACACCAAAGAGCGATTGAGGTGCAGAGCCCGGGCCAGGGGCGATCGCCACGGCGCTAAACCCATAGGGCGTTGTCCTGAAAGTGAGCTTGAAAAAGTGATCTTGAAAGTGTGGTGTTTGGAAAGAGGTTGAGATTTAGGATGCGCCAGGCCTTAGGATCGTGAATTACATAATTCCGATTAGGCAATTTCTCTGTAGGGGCGCACAGCGGTGCGCCCTGACCTAAGCATTACATCTTTATAAATCCACGATTCTGAGCCGATACCCGTAGGGGCGCGGCATTGGGCAGATAATCTGAGGGCAACACCAAAGACTCACTACCCAATGCCACGCCCGGACAGGTCGAAGGCAGAAATCGCCGATTTTTAGTTTTGGAAATCGGTTGACCCTTGATAGCCCGATAGCTTCGCCAATTCTTGCAGCGGCTGTGTGCCGGCATAAAGCTGCCCGTTGATCTGCCAGGTCGGGAAGCCTTGGATATTGGCAGCTCGGCATAGGTCAGGCTGAGGATTTCGTCCATCGGCCGCGCATTCAACATAGGGAATGTCGTGCACGGCGGGCTCCCCAAATAGCTGCTTTTGGTCGTGGCAATGGGGACACCAATAGGCCCCATACATTTTGGCCCCGGTATCGCGCAGGTGTCGCGCTAGAGCTGTCTCGGCCTGACCAGAGGTGGTCGTAATCGGTGGCCCCGCTTGCCCGCTCTCTGCCAGGGCAGATGAGCCCGCGCCATTAACATCGGCATAGATGCCCAGCGAACCCACGAGCACCACGACAGCGACAATCACCCCGGTAAAAAACAGTTGCCCAAAGTCGTCCCAGGTGCGCCCCAGCAGCGTAATCACAAACAGCGCCGTGGCCGTAATGGCCGACCCCACGCAGTAGTAGCACAACCCCTGCGGGCCATACTTAGCAACAAATTCGGTCGCCATGATGTACATCAGGTAGAAGCTGAAGACCATCATCGCGCTTGCACCCGCAAACAAAAATCGCCACGTCCAGCTGTCAAGCGTGGTGTGGAGCGATTTGTTGGTTTCGGGCTTGACGATTAAAGGGGCAAGGGCAAAGCCCACCATTGATAGATAGGCGACAAAACCAAACAGCGACAGCGGTAGGCCAAACACGTAGGCATAGCCACTGGAGAGTACTTGCTCACAACCGCTGGTCGGGCAGGTTGTTTCCCCTCCAAACAGTTTTGTAATGGCGAGATACCCCGTGTTGAGCACCCCTAAACCGGCGATCGCAGCGAGTATGATGCGAGAGTAGCGGTGAATCCAAGGCGTTTGACGACGACGGCTCATAAAACCCCATTAACTTAAACGTTGCTGAATGGACTGGATGGGCAACCAGGACTCCACCTATTCTAGATCCAGACTCTTCGATTCTGATGGCTGTGCAGGGAATGTTACAGGCCATTCCACCTGCGGCGGGTTGCAATCGGCTGCAATCTGATGTTATCAGGGGATTAGCTAGACGTTAGTTCGGGATCAGCTCGACGTGAGATAGGTGAGACACTCAGTGGGATAGAGAATAAGCTCCTGGGATTGAAACCGAGAAATTTCGACCCACATGGCGGTATGCGGGTGTTTGCCTTCATAAAACGTCAGCTGGTCGAGTTGATAAAACTTGGCATCGGCAAAGTCGCAGCGGTAGAGCTGAATCAGCTCATGTCCGGGTTTGCCGTTGTAGACAAAAATATTTTCGAGACAGCCCAAATAGTGAATATTGGTCAGTTCTGCCTGGATTTCTTCTTGAAATTCGCGCTGGAGAGCGTCAAGGCTGGTTTCACCAAACTCGACACCGCCGCCCAGAGCGCGATAAAACGTCTGCTGTTTGTCAGGATCGAGCCCTTCTGACACAAACAGGCGAGAGCCGTGTTGGATTAGACCTAGGGTGATGACGCGAATGCGTTTGGACATGGGGAAAGGGAGGGGGAGGGTGGTTCGGCTGCGCTCACCAGCCAGGGAGGGAGGGAGAGTGGGAGGAAGGGTAAAGGGTAAAGGGCGTGGTGCGGGCATCTTGCCCGCGTGTGAGATATTCGGGGATGGAAGGGGTAAAGGGTGAAAGGGCGTGGTGCAGGCATCTTGCCTGCTTGCGAGTGAAAGAGGGGAGGTAGGGTTAGTGGTGGCGTTAGTTGAGGTTGTCGGAGTCGCGTTCGACGAAGCTTGACCGCTTGGAGGTAGGGATTTTCCAGTCGGAGTTTTCGCCGCCGATGATCAGGCGATCGATGGTGACGTATTCTTTGCTGAGTTGGCGCAGGGCGTTGAGCAAAATATCGAGGGCGATCGCGTCACTGGTGCCTAGGTCAAACCAGCAGCGGGCCCAGGTACCTTGATATTCGACTTCGGCCATGTTGTGCATTAGGGCCATAAACGACTCTTCGGCAGCGTCTTGGTTGTAGTCCATGTAGCTGATGTCGAGGCCGGTGTCTTGGACTTGCAGGTTTTCGGCGTTAAACCCGCCCAATTTGCCTAGCAAAAACCAGGAATTTAGCACTTCTTCGACATATTGCTGTTCCATGGGGGTGATGATGGTGGGAAATTCCATCCAAATCCACAGATCAAACAGGTCACATTCACGAAACTCAATCTTCATACGCGCTGGCAGGTGATTCTAACGGGGTGCTGTTCACTAGATGATCTAGAGTATCAACCTAGTGGGTTTCATGAATGGGTTTCATGAATGGGGTTTATAAACGAGTGTGCGGCCAGGACGACTCACACACTCGTCTCGTGCAAGCTATACCTGCAACGCCCGCAGGCCGCATTAGGCGCGTCGCCCTTGCCCAAACAAGATGGCCTTGGCTTCGTCGGTCATCGCGGTGGCTGTATTCACCTCGTTGACTTTGGCGTAGGCGCGCTGCACGGCCGGGCGCGACTGGATCGCTTCAAACCAGCGTTTGAGGTGGGGAAACTGGTTGAGGTCTTGGCCTTGCCGTTCGTAAGGCACAATCCATGGATAGCAGGCCATGTCGGCGATCGAGTAGTCGCCAGCCACAAAGTCGCGATCGCTCAGCCGTTTATCGAGCACGCCATAAAGCCGCTCGGTTTCTTTAACATAGCGATTGATCGCGTAGGGAATTTTTTCGGGTGCGTACTGCGAGAAGTGGTGGTTTTGACCCAGCATGGGGCCGAGTCCGCCCATCTGCCAAAACAACCACTGCATCACCTCGACCTGGCCGCGCAGGTCGGCGGGCAAAAATTTGCCCGTTTTTTCCGCTAAATATTGCAAAATTGCACCCGACTCAAAAATGCTGATCGGCGCACCATCATCGACAGGTTGATGATCCACAATGGCGGGAATCCGATTGTTGGGGGCGATCGCCAAAAACGCCGGATCAAACTGATCGCCCTTGCCGATGTTGATGGGTTTGATGGTGTAGGGTAACTCAGCTTCCTCTAGAAAAATCGTAACTTTGTGACCGTTGGGGGTTGTCCAATAGTAAAGATCAATCATAGGGATAGGGGTGCTCGGTAGACTCATCCTATTGTGGCAGCACAGCGCGGAGACGTGTTGCAATGCCAGTAGGAATAGCGCTTAAAGAGATCTCTGAGCAAGACACTACCCGCTAGCTTCGACTGCGCGCAGCTAGCTTGCACCCAGAGCACAGTCGAAGGGTAGAATCTCAGAATCAGCGAACGATCGCTACCCTAGTCCTCAAGATATTTTCTGGATTGTAGAAGTTGCCAAGACAAGTTTAAAGAAAGACTTAGAGGTAAAGGCTGCGATTTATGCAACGGCTGCGATTCAGGAATATTGGGTTTTAGACTTATCTGCTAAACAGATAATTGTATTCAGGCATCCTCAAGGGGATAAGTACATTGAAGAATATACT
>DATNOW010000801.1:0-6273 GCA_036703515.1 Chroococcidiopsis sp. | reverse complement strand
AAGCTATCTACCAAGCGCCCACCGACCCCATGCTCAACTGGGACGGCCCCGATTTGCTGGCCGGGTGCCAAGCGGCCGGATTCTCCGCCGAACTCCAGGTGGAGCACACCCACACTGATTTGCGCATCACCCCAGCCCTGCTGGAGCGCTGGTTTAACCCCGGCTGCGATCGCCCCAGCTATGGGGATCACTTAGCCCAGTCGCTGTCCGAGTCGGAGCGGCAAACCGTGCGCGAGGTCTTTAGCCAAGCCCTCAGCCATCAAGTGGTGTCGTGGGCAGGGGCGATCGCCTTGATCAAGGCCAGCCTGCCCATTTAGCGCTTAAAATCCCAGCCCTAAGCCTGGGGCTGGCGTGCCTGGCGCACCATGGCAATCAGCGTTTGGTGGGCATCTTCGGAATCTTGCAGGGTGTGGTCAAAGGTAATCCGCACTGGCTTGGCTTCGCCCGCATCCTGCACCATCAGATCCATGCCTTCGGGGTCGATGCTCAGCATCTCAGCGGCCGTAGCGGTCGCCACCCCCCCATAGACCTTGGCATAGAGGGCGATCGCCTCACTGTGATCGTCATTCATGTGTTTGCAAATGCGATCGCTTATCTCTGGAGTTAATACATCAGCCATCGGGACACCTAGATGAAATGGTAGGTTTGCAAAAAATAAACGGTCAGATGATACAGACTATTGGCAATAAACGCGAGCAGCACGATGCTGATCAGCACGTTCGCGACATCTCGTATTTTTTTCATTGAGGATATAAAGAGGGTATAAACAGATTGATGGTCGAGCATGAGCTAACCCATGGGCCGAGCGAGGAGGCGATCGCGCCACTCTAGTCCACTGCCACCTTCAATCTAGCAGCAGGGTGCCCCTCCCTCTCACGCCACCACCTCAAAATCACTCGCCGCTATGCTGCTAACGCGGATCAGCTTGGCAAATCCGCCGCTCAGATCGACATCTCCAAACCCAGTCGCGCTGCCGTTGACATTGTAAAACAGCGTATTGGAGGCCTGGCTCAAAACGATCACGGCGTCGCTGAGGGCTGCTGCGCCATCGTCGGCCACAACGGCTACCTCACTGGCAACGCTCAACCCGGCCCCGATGGTGCTGGTCAACGCAGCAAAGGTAGTCTTTGAGAGCACAATTTTGTCGGTGCCCTGGACAAAGTCGGTAATCGTATCAAACCCCGTATTGGCGGTGCTAAAGGGCGCACTAGCGGTGAACAGGAAGCGATCGCTGCCGCCCCCGCCCGTCAGCGCATCATTGCCGCCCAGCCCGCTCAGGGTGTTGTTGCCGCGATTGCCCCGCAAAATGTTGCCGTCGCTATTGCCAATGCCATCAACGCTGCGGCTGCCCAGCATTTCTAGGTCTTCTAGGGAGTCTGCCAGGGTATAGCTCGACCCGTTGTAGGTATCGGCCACTAAAAACACCACATCCGTGTCTGCGCTGACCAGTTCGACGATGACATCATCAACGGAGTTGACGTAGTAGGCATCGTTGCCCGTGCCGCCGGTCATCACGTCGGTATCCAACACGGTGGTGCCCCCGATCAGGATGTCATTGCCGTCGCCACCCGTCAAGGTGTCGTTGCCCAAGCGTCCTTCCAGGGTGTCGTTGCCTGCTAGCCCCAGCAACAGATTCTGGGAGGCGTTGCCAATGATCTGGTTATTGAGGCTGTTACCCGTGCCGCGGAGCGGGCCCCGTCCGAGCAGGGTCAGGTTTTCCAAAAAGGAGCCCAGCGTCAGGCTAATGGTCGAACGAATGGTGTCGATATCGTCTCGATTGCGCTCAATAACGCGATCGCCCGCATTATCGACAAAATAAACATCATTGCCTAGCCCGCCCGTCATCTTGTCGCGACCCGTGCCGCCATCGAGCACATCGCCGCCATCACCCCCCAGCAGCACATCGTTGCCGCTGCCACCCGTGAGGCGATCGCGCCCGATGCCACCATTGAGGTAGTCGCTGCCGATGCCGCCATTGAGGATATCGTTGCCCTCTAGCCCAAACAGGCGATCGCTCCCGCCCAGACCATCGAGAGTGTCGCGAAAACGTGTGCCTTGCAGGACGTTTCGCTGTTGATCACCCCTCAGTTTTGCCATTGCCAATTACCGCGATAAAGTCAATACCAGTGAGTTGACCTGCTTGTGAGTTGACCTGTTTGTAAGTTGACCTGTTTGTAAGTTGACCTGTTTGTGAGTTGACCTGCTTGTGAGTTGACCTGCTTGAGTCAATACCAAGAGTCAACGCCAAATCCTGCACCCTGGGGCTGCCCCATAGACGGCATTGATCGCGCCCGCCCTGTAGCAAATAATACGTCAACACTGTTTTAACCAGAGTTCCTAGTCCATTGCAACCCATGACGGGGGTGTATACGCGATCCTTACATAGGCATCATGCGATTGTGAATGAGCGCTTTGCACACGATGGCTGGAGTACTAATGAACGGTTGCCTGGCTTAACAACATGACCTCAAATCTTTAATAATGTTAATGTTGGCGGGCGACTTGGGCAAAATTGGGCAGCGGCTTCTGCGCCCCCGGATGGAACCTATCGTTTCAATAATTTCAAGATAGGGAAGCAAGGGTTTTACCGGGGGGCAAGGCTCTAGAGGTTGTCAATATCCCGTAATCGTGCGGATACCGGTCAGGGGTGCCCCGTTCTAACGTGGAGCTACACAAAACTAGATGGTTATTAACCGCTGTAAAATTCTAATTACTCTGGGGTGCGCTCCGTTTTGTCCCGTATTCTGCCTGTGACCCTCCGATCGCTTTTGGAAAAGCTCCGTCATGAAGCAGATTCAACACACAAAACCTAGATTTGGCCAACACCAGAAAATCCTGGGTACGCTACGCGCTCAGGTCACAAAAGAACCGTCCAGCAAACATCCGCACCAAAAACGCACTCCACTAAAAATACACTACACAAGATTAGCGCCATCAACGCATGACTCAATGCAAACCTGATTGGCGACGCCAGGTTATTTCCCACTGCCCAGCTATCCGTCAGTTTTTTGCCTCACGTTTTCTCGCCGCCCGTTTCGCCTCACTTGGCATCCTCATTTTTTTGCATCCTCATTTACCGTTGCCTTGAATCTTGTTAAGCCACTTTTTGTGAAACCACTTTTTGTAAAAACCAGTTCTGTGAAGGCAAGTTCTGTGAAGGCAAGTTCTGTAAAGGCAAGTTCTGTAAAGCTAACTTCTGCACAATTAACTCACCCAAATCAGTATCTCCAATCAGTGTGAGCAATGGCATTGGCCAAAAGGCGCAGTTTTGATGTTTTTTTTAGTTTAAATCTCAATACCAGGTCAGAGTATGGTGGACGCCAACTTTTTAGCCCAATATTCCGATGAGGCTCTCAATACGCTGAGAGACTCAGAACTGAGCCAGCGCCTGGGTCTTTACCAGGTGTTTGTCAAGCTCTATGAGCAAAATCATGGGCTACTAGACGAAATTTTGAACTTAGAGAACACCGGCAACAAGTCGCTGTCGATGGTCAAAACGCCCTTCATTCAAGGGATGGTTTTGGGAGAGTACACCTATCTGGTGACGAATGTGATTGGTGGTCACACCCAAGCCCTCATGCAACCCCAGGGCGTGTGGACGATTGGGCGCGATTCTAAGCAGGTAGTGCTGGCTATCCACGACCGGCGGCTATCGCGTCGTCATGCAGCCATTCGCTACGCCAACGGACAGTTTCAGCTCTCTGACTTGGGCAGCAGCAACGGCACCTATGTCAATGGCGAACTCGTCCGTCATCCGGTGACGCTCAAAGATGGCGATCGCATTCGTTTTGGCAGCCTTACCTTTGCGTTTTCGATCTGTCAGCATATTCGCGTGCTCGATCCCGTTCCCGCCGAGCTATTAACTGAGCGCACCTGGATGGATGGGCCGGGGCAGCCCGCTGCCACTGCCGGTAATCAGACCAGTAATCAGCCCAGCACCCAAGCCAGTACTCAAGCGCTTAGCGAAGCCATTAACCAAGCGATTAGTGAAGCCGGTAGCCAAATGCTGCTGCCGCCCTCGTCTTCAGCGATCGCCCCATCTGAATCGCCTGCTGCCGACCTCCCCAACGACGACACCCTGCTGTTTTTGCGCATGGAACACCACTCCGCGCAGTCTGCGGACAAGTCTTAACAGAAGCCCAAAAAATGGGTGCCGAAATGGGTGCCGAAATGGGTGCAAAACTGGGCGTAAAAATCGCTGTTTTGCCCGTCGAGGGGAGACTGAACTCAAAGAATTGAAACTTGAACCCCAAAAGTCTCCATATCTCGACTAAACACCTGATAGAATATCGTGGTCGTTCAGCCTGAGGGTGTCTTTGAGTCAATCGATTGATCTGCCGAAAGTAGACGACTTCTTGCAGGAGCTGGCGGCAATCCAGCAAACTGGATCAAAGCGCATCGCTCTGCTAGGGTCGCGACATGTTCCCATCACTCATCAGCATTTGATTGAGTTGATGACCTATGCGCTTGTGTTGTCTGGCAACCGCATCATTACGTCTGGCGCAACAGGGACAAACTCTGCGGCCATTCGTGGTGCTATGCGTGCCGACCCAAACTTGCTGACCGTAATTTTGCCGCAAAGTTTGGAACGACAGCCCCGTGAGTCTCGTGAGCAACTCGATCAGGTGATGCACTTGGTTGAAAATCCGGCAAACGATCATATGTCGCTTGGTGAGGCGAGTGCGCTCTGTAACCAAGAGATCGTTTCTCGTTGCCAGCAAATGATTTGTTTTGCGTTTCACGACAGCCATACGCTTCTGAAAACCTGTCGGGATGCCGAAGAACAGCGCAAGCTAGTGACTCTGTTTTATTTTGACTAGACGAATTTGACTAGACGAATTTGGCTAGACGAATTTGATTAGGCGAATACCGGCGAGCGGGATGATGCTTTTTGATCCTCAAGCTTTTTGATCCTCAACATGGTTGGGTCGCGGGTTTTTGAGCCTCGGATTTTTGATTCTCAGGTTTCAGGTTTCCATATGGAGCCTCAAGACAATTGAGATATTTTGAGGTGCAAAATGTCTGCGAAATATCTGCAAACCGTCTTTGAGTGTCATAGGCATTCATGGTTGTTGGGCTGACTTTTTACCATTTAAAATTTAGCGATGGCTTTTTTACAGCAGCTCCCCGTTTCTAGTGTGTTGCTCTACTCCATTGTGGCGGCGGCCGTATCGGTCTATCTGCCCTTTCTGGCAGTCGGGTATGGGCGTTTTCAGGTGGGCTACGATACGGCAGCGCCTCGGGCGTTGTTTGACAAGCTGCCGGCCTGGGCGCAGCGGGCAACCTGGGCCCATGAAAATAGCTTTGAGGCGTTTATTTTGTTCTCGGCGGCGGCGCTGATGGCCTATGTCACTGGGGTCGATAGCTCGTGGGCTGCCGTTGCGGCGATCGCCCATGTGATCGGTCGGATGTTTTATTCTGTGTTTTATATTGCCAATATCCCGATTGGGCGATCGCTCATGTTTGGCATTGGCTCAACTAGCACAGGTACGCTGTTTGTGCTGAGCCTTTTGACCTTGCCTGGCGCGGTGTGATCCGGTTGGTTGGCGATCGCTCTTTGCCCATGCGCCTGCTGCAGTCTGTAGGCTTGGCCAAGAGCAATTAACCCAAGCGCGATTAACCACCCTACCCAACGCCCTGTCCAACGCTTTAGTGGATTCTTTGCAATCATGGCTTCGAGTTATTCCTTTGACATTGTCAGCGAGTTTGACCATCAAGAAATGGTCAATGCCGTCGATCAAACGGTGCGAGAGATTAAAAGCCGCTATGACCTCAAAGACACCAAGACAACGGTGGAGCTAGGGGCTGAGCTGATTACGATCAACAGCGACAGTGAGTTTACGCTCCAGGCGGTGCATACGATTTTGCAGACTAAGGCGGCTAAGCGTGACCTGTCGCTGAAGATTTTTGAGTATGGCAAGATTGAGTCTGCTAGCGGCAACCGGGTGCGGCAAGAGATTACCCTGCGTAAGGGCATTAGCTCCGAGTTGGCCAAGCAGTTGAGTAAGCTGATCCGCGATGAGTTTAAGAAGGTGCAGGCTTCGATTCAGGGCGATGCGGTGCGGGTGTCAGCCAAATCAAAGGATGAATTGCAATTGGTGATTCAGCGGCTGCGCCAAGAAGATTTGCCGGTGGCGCTACAGTTTACCAATTATCGCTAGGCTAGCGCTAGGCGATCGCCCTAGGGCTCTGTCAAATCTAAATTTGTAGGTTGGGTTAGCGACAGCATAACCCAACAAAACTCTTGAATCTGTTGGGTTTCACTTCGTTCTA
>DATNOW010000800.1:0-2915 GCA_036703515.1 Chroococcidiopsis sp. | reverse complement strand
CCTCGGCGGCGACGCGACCTAGCATCGACTGTTGACGCTGCTTGACGAGGTGATGGTGGCGGTGCATCAAAGCTCGGGCCTGATCTTGCATAGACATAGCAGTGTTTCCTTTGTGAATTGGGTGTGGATAGGGTGAGTATTAAAGGCAGCAAATCGAGTTGCAAAAGCAAGCTGCAAAATAAGCCAGAGGCTTTCAATAGAGCATAGCAAATAAAAAACTGTATTGAAAGATACAGAATATCAATAATTACAAAAATAAACGGGATCGCAGGCTGAAACCTCTAGAGACGGCTCCAGTCTTGCTCTTGCTGGAGGCGTGCCCAGACCGCATCTACCAAGTCAGGGCGATCGCTATCAAACCACAGCATCGTGGGATCGGCACGAAACCAGGTGCGCTGGCGTTTAGCAAACTGGCGGGTGTGCAGCACGGTTAAGGCGATCGCTTCCTCTAGGGAGCAACTGCCGTTGAGATATTGCCGGATTTCTTGGTAGCCCAACGTATTGAGTAACGGCAAGTCATCACCATACTGGCGGCAAAGCGACTCGACTTCGGTGACAAAGCCTTGGGCAATCATCTGGTCGGTGCGGCGAGCGATGCGCTGGGTGAGGCGATCGGGCTGGGCAGGGGCGTCATCGAGGCAGTCAAGCCCAATCTGGATAATGGGGTAATGGGGCGGAGATTCGCCCTGCTGGGCTGAAATCGGCTGCCCCGTTACATAAAACACCTCTAGGGCGCGCAGGGTGCGGACAGGATCATTGGGGTGAATTTTGGCGGCGGCGATCGCATCGACCTGCTGCAGCATGGCATAACATTGAGCTTGCCCCAGTCTTTGAAGCTGCGATCGCAGCGCCGGCTGTGGAGCCACCCTAGGGATCTTCATGCCGCGGGTGATGGCCTTGATGTATAGCCCGGTGCCACCAACCAGCAGCGGTATCGTGCAGGAACCAGCAGACTGGTGGATCGCAGCAATCAAGCCCTGCGCTTGGTGCTGATAGTCGGCTAGGGTGAGCGTCTCAGTCGGGTCGCAAATATCAATTAAATAGTGGGGGGCGATCGCCCGTTCTGCTGCCGAAGGCTTGGCCGTGCCAATATCAAACTGACGGTAAACCTGACGAGAATCCGCGCTCAAGATCGCGCCCTGCAAGCGCTGGGCCAGGGCGATCGCCAACCCCGACTTACCCGTCGCCGTTGGCCCGCCAATAACAATTAGAATGGAGGAAGGAAAATCTAGTACAGCGGTATTGCCTGCGGTTTGGTCTAACGTCTGATCGATGCTCACAAAAATGTAGGGTGTGTTGATACCAAATAAAGCGGAGATAGAGTCCTGTAGCAAACGTGAGTTCAGATGGCTCTAGAATCGCTTCTAAGGCTTTTGTGCTAGAATTCTTAGTAATTTTGATATTTGATGTCAAAGGGGCTTCGCGCCAAATATTAGGAGTGTCTTATACATGACCAATGATTACGGTGCTGATCAAATTCAAGTCCTAGAGGGGTTGGAACCGGTTCGCAAGCGCCCAGGGATGTATATCGGCACCACCGGCCCGCGCGGACTCCACCACTTAGTGTACGAGGTTGTCGACAACTCCGTCGATGAAGCGCTAGCCGGTCATTGCAGCCACATCGAAGTCGTCATTAACGCCGATGGGTCGGTGTCAGTCACAGACGACGGGCGAGGCATCCCCACCGATATTCACCCCCGCACGGGCAAGTCGGCCCTCGAAACCGTAATGACGGTGCTGCACGCGGGCGGCAAATTTGGCGGCGGCGGCTACAAGGTGTCGGGCGGTCTACACGGCGTCGGTATCTCGGTGGTCAACGCCCTGTCAGAGTGGGTCGAAGTCACCGTTTGGCGCGACAACAAGATCCATACCCAGCGGTTTGAACGCGGTGTGCCGATGGGCGACCTGCAATCGGTGCCCGATACCGAAACCCGCACCGGCACCTCCATTACCTTCAAGCCCGATGCGCAAATTTTTACCGTCGGCATCGAGTTTGACTACGCCACGCTGTCGGGTCGCCTGCGCGAGTTAGCCTACCTCAACGCTGGGGTAGCGATGACCTTCACCGACAACCGGCTTGAGCTGCAAAAAAATCACGAGCCCAGGGTCGAAACCTACCACTACGCTGGCGGGATTCGCGAATACATCGCCTATATGAATATTGACAAGCAGGCGCTGCACGAAGAAATCATCTACGTGCATGGCGAACGCAACAATATTCAAATTGAGGTAGCTTTGCAGTGGTGTGTGGATGCCTACAACGACAACCTGCTGGGGTTTGCCAACAACATTCGCACTATTGATGGCGGCACCCACCTTGAAGGTCTCAAGGCAGTCTTAACCCGGACGATGAATGCCCTAGCCCGCAAGCGCAACAAGCTCAAGGAAGGCGACGCCAACCTGGGGGGTGAGAACGTGCGGGAAGGTCTAACCGGCGTGATTTCGGTCAAGGTGCCCGAACCTGAGTTTGAGGGACAAACCAAGACCAAGCTGGGCAATACCGAAGTGCGCGGCATTGTCGAGTCGCTGGTGGGCGAGACGCTGACCGAATATCTAGAGTTTCGTCCTGGCGTGGCCGATGCCATCCTAGAGAAAGCGATCCAGGCGTTTAATGCCGCTGAAGCCGCCCGCCGCGCCCGCGATTTAGTGCGCCGAAAATCAGTCTTAGAATCATCTCCTTTGCCTGGAAAATTAGCGGACTGTAGTTCCAGAGACCCCGCCCTGTCTGAGATCTACCTGGTAGAGGGGGATTCTGCAGGCGGATCGGCAAAACAAGGGCGCGATCGCCAATTCCAAGCAATCCTGCCTTTGCGCGGTAAAATTCTCAACATTGAGAAAACCGACGATGCCAAAATCTACAAAAATAACGAAATTCAATCGTTAATTACAGCCCTGGGTTTGGGCATCAAAGGCGA
>DATNOW010000799.1:0-5585 GCA_036703515.1 Chroococcidiopsis sp. | reverse complement strand
CAGAGCCGAATTTGCCGCCTACGACGTGCGGAATAAGAGGTTGCTGTCCACCCTGGTACCCGCCACCTCAGCCCCCAACGACTGCATCAGCGGCCAGATTCTCCAGGGTATCCGCAAGCCCCAGTCTTGCCCTGCCTTTGGCACCCGCTGCACCCCCGACCATCCCCTCGGCGCACCGATGGTATCGTCGGAAGGAGCGTGCGCCGCCTACTATCGCTATCGTCAGCAGCCCGTCACCGCGACTTAGGCTTTAGGCTCATGATTTTTTGCAGCTATCTCCTCACCCCATGACTGCCCAACCTTTCTCTGTCACTTGCCCCATTCCCCTGCAACAGTATCCTCATGTGCTCATGGCCCACGGCGGGGGCGGTCGCTTTATGCACCAGTTAATCGAGCAGATGTTTCTGCCCGCCTTGGGCACCCATTCCGACTGGCAACACGACGCTGCCCGGCTCAACCTACCCCACGGCCGCCTCGCCTTCACCACCGATTCCTACGTGGTATCCCCCCTGTTTTTTGCGGGCGGCGATATTGGGGCGATGGCGGTCTACGGCACCGTCAACGACCTGTCGATGGCCGGGGCCAAACCCCTCTATCTCAGCCTGGGCTTTATTCTCGAAGAAGGGCTGCCCATGGAAACCCTCTGGCGAGTGGTGCAATCGATCCAGGCCGCAGCGGCACGGACGGGGGTGGCCATCGTTACGGGCGATACTAAGGTGGTAGAACGGGGCAAGGGCGACGGGTTGTATATCAACACCGCCGGGGTCGGCAGCATTGACCATCCCTGGCCAATCACCCCCAAATCCGTGCAGGCAGGGGATGCCATTTTGCTCAGCGGCGATATTGGTCGCCACGGCATTGCCATCATGGCCCAGCGAGAAGGGCTCGGCTTTGAAACTACTCTGGAAAGCGATTTGGGGCCCCGAGCGGCTCCGGTGCAGGCCCTGCTGGCGGCCGGACTTGAGCTGCACTGCCTGCGCGACTGAACCCGAGGCGGGCTGGCCACAGCGTTAAACGAGATTGCGATCGCCGCCCAGCTCGATATCGCCCTCGACGAACCCCATATCCCCGTCTGCGATGCGGTGCAGGGTGCCTGTGAAATTCTTGGCTTAGACCCCCTCTACGTCGCCAATGAAGGTCGGTTTATTGCGATCGTGCCAGCCCACCAGGCCGATGACGCCCTTAATATCCTGCGAGCCACCTGCCCCACCAGCCCTGGGTTTTCAGCCCAGCAGATTGGGCGGGTGAAGCAGCCAGCTAACCCAGACAATTTCGGACTGTCGCAGGGCAGGGTGACGCTGAACCATGCGATCGGCGGCAGCCGCATTCTCGATTACATCAGCGGTGAACAGCTCCCCAGAATTTGCTAGCTGCATTTGCTAGCTGCAGCCGGGGGGCTGTCGCCCCTAAAAATCACCCCCCAAACGGTTCATAAGAGCCGATCGGGGGGTGAAATGATTAACACACTGACATTCCTTTAGGCGCGCGATCGCTGCCTCACCAGCACCAACAGCGCATATACCACAACTAGATAACCCGTCGCCAAGATTGGAATAATAATTGGAATATTGTTGTAATCCATGCCCTCAACCCATCAATAAGCAGTAAAAAATAGCCCGTAACCATAAGCCACGATCTGCACCATCGCCCCGTAACCATTGCCCCCAGCTATGACCTTGGTTGAGTCCCGCAACGCGATCGCCCAAACAAAATCACACCCAGGTTCACAACCCTAAGGCGTTTCGTCTCGGAATCGAAAAATTCCAAGCAAAAGCTAGCCTGTTTACCAGACCAACCCATGCCCATACAGAGCACTATTTAGAGTAAAGTCAAAGAAACTGTAGACAGTTGACACCCAACCCCTAGAATCTGTGAAAAAACCGCTACCGATCAACCACAGATGTGACTCGTCAAGACGAGCGCTCAAGGTCAGGAACCATAGGAACAATCCTTAACGCTTTCTAGCTAACTCAGAGTTCTCTCAGAAAACTAAAAGCAGTTAAGAGATCCTAAACCTTCGCATCAACAATCAGCAATTTCACTGGACTTGCCGCTATTTGACTGACGTATTAAATTTTCAAATTCCTAATAACTAAACTAACACAGTCAACCCTGGTTCGTGCCCTGTTTTTTCAAGATCTTTTACATCTTTTTCAGATCAGTTTGCGATCGTGTCAGCAGCGCTTGACACTCCCTCCAGAGAAAACCCCAAAAGCTAGATTTTGAGCCACTTTTGCCGATTTTAGGGCGATCGCTAGCCATGGGTTAGAAATCGCCTCGAGGAATCTGATCCGACAAATTCGGGCGGGCATTCACCCAGAAGCAAAGGCATTAGCTTAGAATAAAAACTAAGAATGTAAAATTTCGTAACTAAACTATCAATCAGCCTATCCATGACCTCAACGACTTCCCTCTTTGCACCCGTCGAAGCAGACCTGAGGCTGTTGACCAACAACCTAAAGCAGCTAGTGGGTGCGCGTCATCCGATTCTCTATGCAGCAGCGGAGCACTTATTTGGGGCTGGAGGAAAGCGTCTGAGGCCGGCAATCGTGCTGCTTGTTTCCAGGGCGACTATGCCCGACCAAGACCTTATTCCCCAGCATCGACGGCTCGCGGAAATTACGGAGATGATCCACACCGCTAGCCTAGTCCACGACGACGTAGTTGATGAAGCGGCCCTGCGTCGTGGCGTGCCTACCGTCCACAGCAGCTTTGGCAACCGCATTGCCGTACTGGCGGGTGATTTTCTGTTTGCCCAGGCCTCGTGGTATCTGGCCAATCTCGACAACCTGGCCGTGGTCAAGCTGCTGTCTGAAGTGATCAAAGATTTTGCTGAAGGCGAAATCCAGCAGGGTTTAAACCGTTTTGATGCCAGTCTGACTATCGATGCCTATCTCGAAAAGAGCTACTACAAAACAGCCTCGCTAATGGCCAATAGCAGCAAAGCGGCTGGTTTGCTGAGCGGCATTTCAAACGATGCGGCTGACAATCTTTACCACTACGGTCGGCATTTTGGTTTAGCTTTCCAAATTGTTGACGATATTCTCGATTTCACCGGGTCTACCGACAACCTAGGCAAGCCTGCCGGATCTGACCTCAAAAGCGGCAACCTGACTGCTCCGGTGCTGTATGCCATGGAGTCAAAACCCTACCTAGAGGTGCTGATTGAGCGTGAGTTTGCCCAAGAAGGGGATTTAGAACAGGCGATCGCCCTGATCCAAGATGCCGGTGGCATTGAGCGATCGCGCGAGCTTGCTGCCCACCACGCCCATAAGGCCGTGCAATATCTAGAGGACTTGCCCCCCACCGAGTCTCGCCAAGCCCTCATCAAAATTTCAGACTACGTCCTTAGACGTCTCTATTAAGCCCTATTCAAAATCACAGATTGAATAACGTTGAGCCCCGTAGGGTGGACATTGCCCACCCTACGGGGCTCAACTATGAAAGATCACTATAGAAAATATCAGGGTCAGAAAACAGCAGGGTCAGCAATACCCCAGTCCGCGCCCAACATTTTTAATGGTCGTGCAGCCTGCCCATCCAGTCCATGGTTTCATGGTCTTCATCAAAGCTAATCAGGTCGAGCGTTTTGGGCTCTTCCATGATCGTTTTGGCTAGCAGGAAACCGGCGATCGTCCAGGTTTGATACTTGCGGGACGCCTTACCCACCAAGCGACCATTGCGACCATCGTAGTATTCTGGCCACTCATCTTCGGCCAGCCGACGCTCTGCAATCTCCAGCGCCCGCCAGCCCAACTCAGGGCGACCCGTCTTCTGCGCCGCCGCCGCCAAAAACCAGGTCAACACCGGCCAGTTGCCGCCGTTGTGATAAGACCACGGCACATTTTTCGGATCGCAGCCCGTCAAAATTTGCCACTCCAGGTTTTCTACCGCCGGGAAGCAAATTTTCATCGGCATATGACCCACCAAATCTGACCAGCGCTGCTCCACTAAATCCATAATCAGCCCCGCCTCTTGGCTATTAACCAGCGAGCCAATGATGGCCATCATGTTGCCCAGCGTAAAAAAGCGAAAGTCCATCCGGGCTGGGCCAAGGTTGCCCGCTAGATAGCCACCGTGTTCGGGCATCCACTCCGTCACCCACGGCGGAATCGACTCAGGGTAAATGTTGAACTTGTTGATCGCCGCTTCCCCAAACTCTTCACCCCGAAAGCGGTAGATCTCATTCAGCCGCTTTAGATCGAGCCAATAATATTGGCGGATGTGGTGGTTGAGGGTGCTGAGACGATGATTGACAACCTGAATATAGATGTCGCGCTTGTAGCCAGGCAGCAGCAGTTCTCGCACTGAACGCAGGGCCGCATAAAACAGCGCCTGAATTTCGAGGGGATGGCCATCGACCCCCATGCGGCGATCGATCATAAACGCTCCATCCGGCACCAGCATGGTGGGATACATATCAAACCGATCGGCCAGACACAGCTTGAGGATTCGCAAAATGCCTTGCTGAAACTCTGGCTGGTGCGCCAAGTCGAGATCTCCTGTCGCCTTGACATAGGCCCGCAGCAAAATCAACCACCATAGGCACGAGTCTACCGGAGTCACCCGCCCGATCGCATGTTCGCCAAAGTCTGCCGTTAGATATTCCCAGCCGTCCCAAGACTCAACCTTAAAACTGGCCGGCATCACCCCCTGGCCAGCATTAAAGCAGTCCATTTCTTTGTCGTTGTTTTGCAGGTTGAGGGTTTCGATCAAAAAGTTGCGGACAATATCGCTCTGCCCTTTGGCCAAAAACATCAGCGCTGAAGAGACAAAGTCTCGGACAAAACACTGGTCATAGTTGAGCGCTTCCACGGTGGGGTCGCAGGCCGCCACGGTACCAACGGGACGTCCTGTGTAGTAGACAACCGATTTTTCCAGTAGCGCCCAACCCTCTCGAACTAGGGCGTTATCGGCAAGGGCGTTACCGGCAAGGGCGTTATCGGCAAGGGGAGTCGATGCATTAGGAGTAGTCGATGCAGCAGGGGTGGTGCTAAGCATTGCTCAATGATTAAGAAGTGGGTGGATCGGAGATGAATAAGTGAAAGCGGCAGTGAAAGTGGGAGGGTGCGGTTCGACACTTCGATAAGGCTCAGTGACCTCAGGCTCAGTGACCTCAGGCTCACGAACCGACAGGCCCATCGAACAGGCCCACCAGAATGCTTCCGAGCATCACAAATGGGGTGCCGAGGAAGGGCGATCGCACGGGGTGCAGGGTTAAAACGAATTCGCAGGTGAAACTGTAGAGCGCACTAGCCTGATGGTGATTGAGCCCATGCCCTCACCTCACCGCCTGACAAGGCAGCGAGAAAATGGACTAGGCCGGTAGAATCCTCCCCTTTTCACTCGCCGCTACACCCTAGGGGCGATCGCAACGCAATAGAGGAGGATGAATTGCATTAAAAAAATCAAAGTGGCCGTCGGCAAAAGATGCGGAGCCTCTCTTGCCAACAAAGGCACTCTGATTTCATTGAATCCATGATCCTGAAACGGTGAGGCGAAATCAAGAGGTGAGGGAAAAGTCCTTGATAGTTTCATTCAGACCAGTCAGATAGCGCTAGCAGCAGGGCAGAGCATGACTGCCC
>DATNOW010000798.1:0-2228 GCA_036703515.1 Chroococcidiopsis sp. | reverse complement strand
CAAAACCACCCAGTTGGGGCGCTGGGCCAGTTCGCCGACTACGCTGGTCTGGCTAAATTCAAAATAGGCCTCATCGATCACCACCAGCACCTCGGGCGGCAAACTGCGCAGCCAGTCAAGCTCGGCAGGGGTCAACGCATTGCCCGTGGGGGAATTGGGATGCACCACAAAGACGGCGCGAATCGGCGGCGCTTGGGGCTGCTCGATGGCGGCTTGGGCCGCGGCCAGATCCATCTCAAAGGTCGTGGGCGATCGCCCGACGCGAACCACAGAAATACCCAAGGTTTCGGCAATGATGCCATACATCGAAAAGGTCGGCTGAGCCACCAAAATCTGACCTTCACCCCGCAGACAGGTGGCGATCAGCAGCGAACGAATCAGCTCATCGGAGCCATTGCCCACCGAAATTTGGTCGGCCGTAATGGCTGTGCTGAGGGCCGCCGACTCGGTGACATACTGGGCGATCGCCCCTTTGAGGGATGCATGACCACCATCGGGATAGCGGTTTGACTCGATCGCCTGCTGCACCATCCAAGCCAGCTTTTGCTTGAGGTCTTCTGGTAGATCGTAGGGGCACTCATTGGTATCGAGCCGATCAAACACTGGCGTTTGCCCACCCTCGGCTGGGCTGCCCGATGCGCCGCCGGGATGGGGCGTATAGGCAACGAGTTGAGCCAAGTCAGAACGAACAAACGGCAGCATAACGTGATTCTCGGTAGGGGTGAGGGTTTGAGCGGGTTTGAGCGCGATTCCAACCGTGGGAATCAAGAGCGCTTTTCTAGCATAAAGCTCCCCATCGGTCGTTGGTCACAACCGAGACGAAAAATGGCTACGGAAATCACCGAAATCTACCGAGACACCGATTCAACCCTTATTCAACTTCGATTGGGTTCCGATCGAACTTCTATCGAACCCTACTGAGCCGGTGGGGTAGGGGGACACCAAAACAGGTTTTTGCTAGATACGCCAAGGGAGTCAAGAATCACGCGCATCTCCTCAGTGCAGCGCTTCCAGTAGTCCGAATCGGCATACATGCGGTCGGGGTTAAACTCTAGGTTGTAGTGCACGACGCCGGGCAGATCGGCAAATTCTTCTGAGGGCTGGGGTGAGAGCAGCAAAATCCGAAACGGTTTGCCGCCACAGACGGTTTCTAGCTTATCGATCAGATCGACGACATAGCCGCGAGTCGTGCCGCCCGTGCGGACAAACAGGGCTTTGTCGCAGTGCTGCAAGGTGTACCCAAACCGCTGCGATCGCGCTGTGTAGCGATCGCGCATCCGTTCATACACAGGCGTAATGTAGTGCACCGGGTCATCGGTTTCTTCGACCTCGTGGGCAAAGGATAACCCTGTCCATTTGCGATGAAAGATCCGCCGCTCGTCGGCACTGTAATACAGCAGCTCAGGGTTCCACATATCGCGGAAGCCGCTGGTAATAATGTCGGCGACGTCGCCCAGATTGAGGGTGCGGGTGAGGTCAAAGGGATAGGCCGGGCCGTCGTATTCGAGCTTGTAGAGCAGCATCCGCACGGCGCAGCGATCGCCCAAAGGAATGATCCCAACCCGGCTAATGTCAGACAGCGGGCATTGATATTCAAACCGCACTGACGACTGCGGCGGCGCTTTGATCCGGCTTTCTAAACCCGCTTCGCCAATCATCATCGTCCGAAACGGCAGCTCGGGATAGAGCGGATCGGTGTACACCCCCGGCGGCATGGCCTTAAGCAGATTGCGCACCGTTTTCCACATCGGGTGGATGTTGTAAGCGTGATCTGACTCGTTGATCACCCGCAGATGGCGATCGCCTTCCTTCAGCAGCGCCAAGTGCCCGTCATAATAAAGCACCTCTGCCCGCCCCGGCAGCGAAAAATTAAACGCAGCGCTGTAGGTTAGATCTGTACCGGGCGGCAGCTCCAGTGTGGTTGCCAGTCGCCCTTCGGGGCTGACCGCAAAATAGGGCAACGTCCCGGGCTGAGGCTGGGTGGCAATATAGACCCCTGGCGTCAAGGCCGCCTGCTGCTGTAGCGCCGTTTGCAACGCGTGCCAAGCGGGGGTGAGGGTGTAGGACGAAGCCGAGGCATTAATTAACCGCAGCGTTTTGTCGGCATGGCTGGCCAAAACGTGAAACCCCCACTCGTCGCGGTAAACCGGCGTTTCGATCGGGGGCTGCTGTGCTTGCTGTGTGCGAACAATATGCCCGGCAGCACTATCAAACAGGTTCAAATCAAT
>DATNOW010000797.1:0-12214 GCA_036703515.1 Chroococcidiopsis sp. | reverse complement strand
GACACTTATGAAGCTAGGTTAAGTAACATTTGATGTCACCGATTATGGGCCACGGCGATCGCTTGTTACTCTAATAAAACAACATTTGCAGATGTAGAGTGTGGGGCGTTAATTGAGGTTTCAGTCCTTAGCCGAGTTTCTTAGAAAGCGTCGCTTACCCAAGCCTGTCAAGGCGCTTGAAGCTTGCAAACGAACCTCAAGTTACCCCCTGAAATATTCCTAGAACGGCGAGTATTTGGGTTATTTTCTCCGAGGAACGGTGATTATTCGCGATCGCCAGCCTGGGTGTTTCATATTTACAGTGTTTTGTTTTCACGTTCTGTTTCACATTGCTACGCATCTATGAAACGATATTGCATTGAATGGATTCAAGACTGGTGCTCTGAGCATGGATGGACAGATCTGTTTGTCGAGCAGCGCCGCTATTGGGCCTTTCCTCCCCATGCTGTCATGCCCCTGCCGATTCCGTCCCAGGTGCTTCAGGGCATCAAGGAAGAACGTGGCTTAACCGCTGAAGAAAAACTATGGCGTGCTGCAGCGTTTGCTGCCGCTGGCGTAGGCATTGGTCTGAGTTACCTGCTAGAGTGCCCCATGCCGCTAGTCGCCTCTTTTATTTTTTGTGCTGTCACTGTTGCTCTATGTGACGAGGAGTAGGCTGTAAACGAGCAACACCCCGATAGCTTTTTGCAGATGTAACGCTCGAAACGTTGCAGACAGTCGTCGAATCCTAAACAGTCTGGCAGGTGTAACGCCTGCTTTTTTTTGCCCATTTTTTGTCTACATTTTGCCTGGGCGTCGGGTTGCCCACAGTTTCCTGGGCAAAGCGCCCGCTGGGTTGCTGTTTCAGGTTCTACACTAGAGTAAGCGCTGGAGCAGATTATCGTTTCAGCAGGCGAAGGTGTGACGTGCCTTGCTCGCTCGGCAGTCGTACAGGCCGTCGGCTTGGCGTGCTGCAGCCTGCCATTGAACCTTAGGAGAGTTTGAGATGACCGAACCATTAGATGCGCGATCGCTATTCCGTTCTGCCTACGAAAATCGCTACACGTGGGACAAAAATTTCCCTGGCTATACCGCCAGTGTGACCTTACAGCAGGGCACAGAGGTGCATCAGGCTAGAATTCAAGTCAAACATGACTTGAGCGCAGAGGTGTTGGATGTAGACGATGCTCAGGTCAAGCAGTCGATTTTAGGGCAGGTGCGCGAAATCGCGATTCACCGCATTCGCCGCACGTTTGAAGAAACCCACGGCAAGAATACCTTTACCTTTGGTGAAACCGATGAGTCGGGCGCGGTGGAAATCCTCATGGGGGGCAAGGCCGAGGGCGATCGCTACAAGCTGCGCAATAACGAAGTGGTGATGGTGCATCGCCACATTCACAATATTGTGGTCACGATCCACACCCACAGCAGCCACCAAACCGGGGAGGGCTACCTGTCGCATTGCTATGACTCGGTTTACCGCGATCCTGAAACGGGTGAAATCAAGGGCGAGAGCGAGTTTGAAGATGAGTATGACAAGGTGGGCGACTACTTTATCCTGACCCGTCGCGTAATTCGTTCGGTGGAAGACGGGCAGCCGATGACTACGGAGTTTAAGTTTACCAACGTGGCGCTGCTGCAACCGGTAGCGGTCTAATCTCTGCCTAGGCAGAGTATTTTACTAAGGATTGCGAATTAAAGAATTCCTAGCAGTCCAGTTCTCGGTAGGGGCGCACTGCTGTGCGCCCTTATCCAAGAGTTGCAGGTTGTTAAATCCACCATCCTAAGAGTCCTAATAAAAGACCGGAGCCTGGGTTTTACACAGGCTCCGGTCTTTTGCTTGATCGAGTGTTCTATCAAGCGTGCTATTGAACTGGGCGATCGCGCCCTGGGTGACCCTGTGGAATTAGCCTACGGTTGCGGCCATCAGCTCTGGATCTTGAAATAGGGGCGTGCTCAGATAGCGTTCGCCAAAGCTGGGCTGAATCATCACAATCAGCTTGTCTTTATTTTCGGGACGACGCCCGATTTGGAGGGCAGCCGCTAGGGCTGCACCGCTCGAAATCCCAGAGAGCAAGCCTTCTTCGCGGGCCAGACGACGACCATAGGCGATCGCATCCGTGTCGCTCACCGTGACTACTTCGTCGATCAGATCGACCCGCAGCACCTGGGGTACAAACCCTGCGCCAATGCCCTGGATTTTGTGGGGGCCAGGGCGTCCACCAGACAGCACAGGGCTGCTGGCGGGCTCGACCGCAATCACCTTAAACTCGGGCTTGAGCGGTTTAATCACTTCGGCAACACCCGTAATCGTGCCGCCCGTGCCGACCCCAGCGATCAGAAAATCGACCTGCCCATCGGTGTCTTCCCAGATCTCTTTACCGGTGGTTTCGCGGTGAATTTTGGGATTGGCCGGGTTGCGAAACTGTTGCAGCATGTAGGCGTCGGGCATCGTTTCGACAATCTGCTGGGCCCGCTGAATACAGCCGCTCATGCCCTCAATGCCGGGGGTTAGCTCTAGCTCTGCCCCGTAGGCGCGCAGCATAGCCCGACGTTCGCCACTCATGGTTTCTGGCATGGTCAAGATCAGGCGATAGCCCTTGGCCGCTGCTGCCATCGCTAGCGCAATGCCGGTGTTCCCCGACGTGGGCTCGACCAAAATAGTCTTACCGGGGGTGATCAGCCCTTCCTTCTCGGCTGCATCAATCATGCTAATGCCAATCCGATCTTTGACCGATGAGGAAGGGTTCATGCCCTCTAGTTTCACCACAATTTGGGCCACGCACCCTTCCAACTGGGGAATGCGATTGAGTCTGACCAACGGAGTGCGGCCAATCAGTTCGGTAACGTTGTTTGCAATTTTCATAGGTCGATGGATAGTGGAAAATGGAGGGTTGGCTCAGGGGTGATGGAGCGGGGATCAGGAGACTGCGTTGAGTCTGCTGAACGCTTCAATCGGCATGGACGCTTGTGGGAAATCTGGATCTCGGCCCAGCTTCACCAAGAAACCCAGTCTAAGCGTGTCTGGGATGGCTATACGTCTTATTCAAGACTTAAACCTGAATCGTTGAAATTGGCGGTCACTAAATGTAATACATGATGTCGAGTTGGCGGCGGGCATCACGGCGATCGCACAGATCTTGCAGGGTATATTTTTGCAGCACCGATTCGGCGGCATTGCCGGCTTCGTGCCACACTTCCCAGACAATCACGCCTTCGACTGATTTGGGTTCGCGGTTGGGGTCAGACGACGGAGACTCAGACCCCTCAATGCAGTTGACCACTTCGAGTAAAGTAATTTTTCGCGGCTCCCGTGCCAGCAGGTAACCGCCTTTGGCCCCTCGCAGCGATCGCACAATGCCGCAGCGGCGCAGTGTCGCCAGTAGCTGTTCCAGATAGCGATCGGGGATCTGTTGCTCGGCAGCAATTTGACGAATTTGGAGCGGTTCGCCGCTGCTGTAGTTTACAGTCAACTCAATTAATGCCAACAACGCATATTCGCTTTTACAGGAAAGTTCCACGGGTTAGGTTTTTGAGTGAAGGGCTCCTCCAGTATACCCCGGTTCTCCACCGGAGTTTAACGGTTTTCACGCAAATGATCCCCAGGATTTCTGCGACTTTGTGCCAGTCAATCATTCAATCACCGCATTTCTGCGTTGGGTTGGTCGACCCCAGACAGGCGATATCAGACAGGCGATAGAGGGCGGGGCGGCGATCGCTGAGATAGCTGTGGCTGGCTGCCCGCTCGCGGGCGATTAGGGTGGGGTCGATTTCGCCGATCAGCAGTGCTTCGTCATAGCCAGCCTGGGCGATCGCGGTGCCGCTGGGATCAACAATACAGCTATGCCCGCAGTAGGTCAGCGCTCCTTCATGGCCAATGCGGTTGGCGTAGGCCACAAAAATTTGGTTCTCCATGGCGCGAGTGGGCACTATCTGCAACGGGATCGCTTCGTGGGGGCCCGCCAGCGTGGTCGGCACGATGATTAGCTCAGCACCCTGGAGGGCAAGGGTACGCACCGCCTCGGGGAACTCGACATCAAAGCAGATCAGCAGCCCCACCTGCACCCCGGCGATCGCCACCATGACCCACTCATCCCCAGCCGCAAACAGCCGTTTTTCCTCTGGGCCATAGAGATGAATTTTGCGATAGTGGGCTACCTGCTGGCCGGTGGCGTCGATCACGGTCACTGCATTAAAAACGCGATCGCCATCGCGCTCCGGATAGCCGATGGCGATGGCGACGGCCCAATCACGGGCGATCGCGGCCACGCGTGTCAATGCCTCACCTGCTGCCGACTGGGCCAGACTATCGAGGCGATCGCCCAGGTTGTAGCCCGTCAAAAATAGCTCTGGTAGCACCAGCAGGTCTACACCTTGCTGGGCCGCAGTAGCGGCGGTTTGTGCCAGCAGCTCAAGGTTGCGATCGATATCCAGAAACCAGCCAGCGGTTTGATGAATTGCAAGTTTCACTGGTGATTGGTGGCAGGTGGAGGGAGGTCAGGGACTTGGGGAACGGGCTGGGATGCGTCAGATGGCTACTGCGCGGCCAAGGGCAAAATCACTGCACCAAAACGACGAATCAGCAGGCTGCGTTGCAGGGTTTCGGCCTCAGACAGCTCTTGAAACAATCCGACCTGCATAGCGATTTGCCCATTGATCAAAACGGGGAAAGCATTGGGTACGGCGGCCCTAACGCGCAACTGTAGGTCAGCCGTGCTGGCGGGCACAATCACCTGATATTGAGTGTTGGCGGCCGAACCTGCATTCGCCATCGGCCCTGGCTGCGACACTGGCGGCGGCAGTGGGCGGGGGGGGCTAGGGGTCGGTGCCGCCGGATTTTGGCTAAATTCTAGCTCTCGCACAGGCGCAACCGGACTGGGCGGAGTGGTGCCAACACTGGCTGACGGCGTAGGGCTAGGCGTGGCGACGGGGGGAATGTTGGCGAAGGGATCGAGCCCCGTTGGCGATGGAACGCTTTGGGGACTGGGCGCAAGGGGGGGCGGCGGCACGGGGCGCGATGCCTCTAAGCTGGGCAGACCGTTACTGGTGGCGCTATTGGGGGTGCTATTAGGGGGGCTACTGGTCGCGCTACTGGGGGCAGCGGTGGCCGTGGGACGTGGGGGTGGGGGTTGTAATTGCGGCTGCGGCTGCGGTACAGGTGCAGTCGGGTTTGAGAACGATGGCGTTGGGAATGGCGCTTCTGTCCCGGTGACCGTTGAGGGCGGCAGCGCCGTGGTGCGAGGCGGCGTGTTCCCAAAGGTGGCTGCTGGGTTGGTGTTGTTGATGGCGTTCAGCGGAGGGGGCGACTGCGTCGGTGGGGGCGCTGACATCACCACCGACAGGGGCTGATCGTTGGTCAAATAGATATGCCCCGTGGCGCGTCCATTGTAGACGCGGCGGGTTAGTCGCCAGCCCGGATCGAGATAAATGGCCACAGAACCGTTGGGAACACCGTAGGTGTGCCCAATGGGAAACTGGGGGGCATTAATGCCGCGTCCGGCTGCCACCAAGACGAGGTCGTTATCCCGCCGGACAATGCGCAGGGAGTAATCTTCGGCTAAATCTTGTCCTCCCACCCGCACCGAATAGCCGTTACTGTCCAGGCTGCGGCTGCAAATACCGGTAAAGTCGAAGTTGAGTAGCAGCGGTTCTACCACTGTCGGAATGCTGGACTGGGAAATCTGCCAGCAGGGGCGAGCATTGCTGACTTGCTCTAAGATCAGCAGTTGGTGAGTCGGGGCCCAGCTGTTGCGCGGTGGCGTCGCCATGGGGACGGCGATGGTGATGAACTTGCTGGGATCAACCTCTGCTTGCTGAAAATCAGCGGCGATCGCCCGCCCTGGCAACAGGCTGCCACCCAGCCCAATCACGACCCATACCGCCAACTTGAGCCAAGAGTTCGTCGTCATACCGCCCACCAAACCTCTAGCGTAAATTAATAGTCCGGATCGAGCAGAGAACACAAGTGCCCGATCGGATGAATTTACCAGATCTCGGAAAAATTACTGGGATCACCTATTCACTACGATACCGGAGTGCGTCGTCAATGGTCACGTACAGGCGATCGCCTCTGGTACCGGGGAGAGATTTACAAAAAGACACGATCCCTGCATTGTCCCGTGTTTTCTTTATCCACACCGTTGCACTGCCGATCAGGATTGCTGGATTAGCGCCCAATTTGCCCTTGCCAAGAGGGTGATGGTGAAATGTTTGCGGCTGTCTCGACTGGAAACGGCGATCGCAAAAAAATGGCTGCCGATCGCTCGGGTTTCTCGGCATCAAAATTGGGTTTCTTATGAAGAAGCCGTGAATTTACGGTGGTATCCCGCGCCTTATTTGTGAAGTTCTGGCGAACTGCCTTGACATCCCTAGCGTTACATCCGAAATATTACTTATATTACGACCACAGGATTTATAACGCCCCTAAGTATAACTGATCACATCCTTTCAGTCTTGATGAGTTGCGCGATCGTCAGTTCCCGTCAAGCCCTCAGCGGCGATCGCGTCCTAGGGCGTTTGTTTTTCCCACAAGTCGCTGACCGATTTGATCGTTCGCTCATCCATGCCGTAGCTCCCACTTAGAGTGTTGTGAAACGTTGTGAAAGACTTCACGACCTCATCAAACTGCATTGCTGCCGATAGGTGCTGATAGTTGCTGAGACAGGGTTCTATGAGGTCTGACCTCAACGCATCTCCATCCAATCAAGTCAGGGTTCACCAGTTAGACATAATGAGTTACCCACCGTCAGTTCAACAAGTCATTGCTCGCGTTAATAGCCTTAGTGCGGATATTAACCTCAAGCTGCCCGCTAGCCCGGCTGTGATTGGCCAGCAGGTGATGAGAATTGCTCAAGCCCAGAATGAGCTAGAAGTGATTGAAGACGACCTCCTCAATCAGCTAGCGGGCAGCTATCGTTTGACGACGCGCCAACCCTATATCGTGTTGTTGCGCCTGGTGCGTCATTTATACCGCCATGCGGATAGCTTGATGCACTTAGCGGACGAGTTTCCGATCGATCCCGAGGGGTCGATCGCCTGTTTAGAAAACCTTAAAAGTGAGAAAACCCACTGGACGACACAGTTTGTCCGATTTAGTGAGTTTAATAAAACCCGAAATATGCAGTTGGCCTAGATAACACTAGATAACCTTGAGTTTTAATAATTCATTTTTTACTTAACGCGCTATTCAAGCAACACGCTATTTGACCTTGCTGTTGTTTGATGAAGACCAACAAAAGAGCCATGGGCGATCGCCCATGGCTCTTTTGTTAATGGCTCTTTTTCTAAGGCATGAATCTCTACAAAATACATACCTAGAGATAGCGACTCTGCGGCGGGGTGATCAGCAAGCTTTAACGGTCTGGTCACCCCTCAGTCAGCAGGTGCTGCACGGGCTGACTTACATCATGCCCATGCCGCCCATGCCACCCATGCCGCCCATGCCGCCCATGCCACCCATACCGCCCATGCCACCCATATCGGGTGCGGCGGCAGCAGATTTCTTCTCGGGCTTTTCAACCACCAGAGCTTCTGTCGTGAGCAACATTCCAGCGACAGACCCAGCGTCTTGTAGGGCTGAGCGCACTACCTTAGCGGGGTCAATGATGCCGGCCAAAATCAGGTCTTCGTAGGTGTTGGTGAGGGCGTTATAGCCTTCGCTAAAGGCCAACGGTTTGACCTTCTCGACGACAACGGTGCCCGCGACCCCCGCGTTGTCGGCAATCTGCCGCAGCGGTGCTTCGAGGGCGCGGATGACGATATCGGCACCCACTTGCTCGTCGGGGCTGAGGGTTTTCTTGAAATCACCGAGCCCTGCGGCTAAATGAATCAAGGTGACGCCGCCACCCGGCACAATCCCTTCCGCTACCGCTGCTTTGGTTGCGTTCAGCGCATCTTCGATGCGGAGTTTGCGATCCTTCAGCTCGGTTTCGGTGGCTGCCCCGACTTTGATCACCGCTACACCGCCGGTTAGCTTGGCCAAACGTTCGGCTAGCTTCTCTTTGTCGTAGTCGGAGTCGGTGCGCTCTAGCTCTTGACGAATTTGAGTGACCCGTTTTTCGAGGTCGGCTTTGCTGGCCGCTTCAGACACAATGGTGGTGCTGTCTTTGGTGATGGTGATCTTGCGGGCTTTGCCAAGCATATCGATGGTCGCTGAATCCAGGCTCAAGCCAATCTCTTCGGAGATGACTTGACCGCTGGTTAATACGGCCATGTCTTGCATCAAGGCTTTGCGACGCTCACCAAAGCCAGGGGCTTTGATGGCAGCAACGTTGAGCACACCCCGCAGGCGGTTGACGACGAGGGTGGCTAAGGCTTCCCCTTCGATGTCTTCGGCTACGATCAGCAGCGGCTGACCGGCGCGGGCTACTTTTTCGAGGACGGGGACGAGATCGGTGATCGAGCCAATCTTCTTGTCCACCAGCAAAATCAGGGCGTTTTCAAATTCGCAGATCATCCGCTCGGCATCGGTGACAAAGTAGGGCGAAATATAGCCCCGGTCGATCTGCATCCCTTCGACAAATTCCATCTCGGTGGCGAGAGATTTTGACTCTTCCACTGTGATGACGCCATCTTTGCCGACTTTTGCCATTGCTTCGGCAATCATCGCGCCGACTTCTTCGTCGTTGCCGGATGAAACGGTGGCTACTTGGGCGATCGCATTTCCTTCAACGGGTTTAGCGACTGCGGCAATATCGTTCACCAGTTTGGCGATTACTTTTTCGATGCCTCGACGCATGGTCACCGGGTTTGCGCCAGCTGCTACGTTCTTTAGCCCTTCTCGAATCATGGCTTGGGCGAGTACAGTAGCAGTAGTGGTGCCATCTCCAGCCAGGTCTTTCGTCTTCGAGGCGACCTCTCGAATTAATCGAGCACCCGTATTCTCCAGCGGGTCTTCAAGTTCAATTTCCTTTGCGATCGTGACGCCATCGTTCACGATTTGCGGTGCGCCGTACTGTTTCTCTAGCACAACGTTTCGACCCTTCGGCCCGAGGGTGATGCGGACTGCATCAGCGAGCGCATTAACGCCACGCTCTAACGCTTGCCGCGATTCTTCACTAAAGACTACCAGTTTTGCCATACGGAATTATTGAATCTCTCCTAACAGAATCTAGCACTCTCTTAGGTTGATTGCTAAATTCCGGAGGAGAACGCAACAAACCCGGATCATTAAATGGGTGGAAAAAATGGGTAGCAACTTGTGGGCTATGGGGTGTGAAGGATGAGGTGTGAAGGGTGAAGCAGAAAAACGATGATCTGCGGCAGCGCGTAGTGTAGGGATGTTTTGACTGGTGTAGGGATGTTTTGACTTGCGATCGCTGTTGACTTGGAATGGGCAGCTGACGATTGGTGTCCTGGAAAATTGGTGTCCTGGAAAATTGGTGTGCTTGAAAAGGTAGTGGCTTTGATAAATCAACGGCTCAAAGCCAGCGTCTTTGGGGGCTAGCCCCCAAACCCCCAGTGGAAGGACGAAGCGCGTCCCTCCACACCTCCCTCCGCACGTTTTGGTTGGTTTGGCCTTGTCTGAGCGCTTCGCATTGACAGGGCCCGCTTTGGTTTTAAGGCTGAGGCTTGCCTCAATGCCGATTTCCCCTAATTCCTCCCCCTTTTCATCCTTCACGCTTCACCCTTGTCCCGGTTGGTGAGCCTGAGTTCACTGAGCTTTGCCGAAGTGTCGAACCACTCCCTCCCCCTGCCTCGCTCCTCCTAAGGTTCCTGAAAATGTCGAACATGCCACAGATTCTCTATCTACCGGATAACCGCTTGGTTAATGTTGAGGCTCCTGAGACGATTCTTGAAACTTCGCTCTGTGCCGGCATTCCCCATACTCATGTCTGCGGCGGAAGTGCCCGATGTTCGACTTGTCGGGTGTGGGTGCTGGAGGGTTTGGAGCAGTGTGCGCCGCGCAATGATGCGGAATGGGCGCTGGCGAAACGGTTGCAGTTTGATCCCCGGATTCGGCTGGCGTGTCAAACCCAGGTGATGGGGGATGGCCAAGTTACGGTGCGCCGGTTGGCGATTGATGCGGAAGATTTGGAGCTGATTAACCGTCAGATCCACGGCAAAATTACGCCGACTTCGATTGGGCAAGAAAAACAAATTGCAATTTTGTTTGCGGATATTCGCGGTTTTACGACGTTTTCTGAGCTGCTGCCGCCCTACGATGTGATCTATGTGCTCAACCGCTATTTCCATCGCATGGGTAAGGCGATCGCCCGTCATGGCGGGATGATTAATAACTATATGGGCGATGGGCTGATGGCGCTGTTTGGCTGGGATGACCCGACGCGGGCGGCGGAGCGGGCGGTGCGGGCGGCGCTCGACATGCAGGCTGAAATGGAGCAGTTTAATGCTTACCTGGAGTCGATGTATCATCACCGTTTGCAGATCGGGATTGGCATTCACTACGGTCAAGCGGTGATTGGTGTGGTCGGGGCGTCGGCTGACAATAATCAGATCACGGCGATTGGCGATGCGGTCAATTTGGCCAGCCGGATTGAGTCGGCGAATAAACGGGTGGGCACTCAACTGCTGATTTCAGAACAGGTCTATGCGGAGGTGCGCGATCGCGTCACGATTAACCAGCAGTGTTCGTTAGAGATTCCAGGGAAGAGTGGCATTTATGTACTCTATGAGGTGACGGATATTGCGCCGCTCACTGCTGGCGATGCGCTCTGGTCGCCGCCGCAAGCTGTGAAGCGATCGCGTTTTGGTCGTTTGGGACAAGCGTTTGGGAAAGTGCTGGGGAAAGACCTAGGAAAAGCACTGGGAAAGGCGTTGTGGCGATCGCTCATGCAACTCTGGGACGGGTTAGGGCGATCGCTACGGCGCTTGCTGGGCAAACGTTAAGGCCAGGAGATTTGGTAGATTCACATATCTAAAATCCAAAACCTAAAATCCAAAATCCAAAATCTAATAAATCCAGCCCTTTCGCTGACGGCTTGATCGTCTAGACGGTAGGGATATGTCAGGATAGTGATGTGAGTTGCTGGTTGGATTAACTGAACTTTGCAAATTACGTTTTTGGGAACGAGTTCGGGCGTGCCGACGCGATCGCGCAATGTTTCGAGTATTGCGCTGAAATTGCCTCAGCGGGCGGAGTTTTGGCTATTTGACTGTGGTGAAGGGACGCAACATCAGATTTTGCGTAGCGACATTAAAATCAGCCAAATCACCCGAATTTTTATTACCCACATGCACGGGGATCACATCTATGGCTTGATGGGGCTGCTGGCGAGTTGCGGTCTGGCGGGCAATCCCAGCCGTATCGATATCTACGGCCCGCCCAAGCTCGATGAATACCTCAAGGCCTGCGGGCGCTATTCCCAGACTTTTTTTTCGTACCCGGTGAAGGTGCACACGGTCACCCCTGGGCTGATTGTCGAAGATGACGACTATTGCGTTAGCTGCGATGCCTTGACCCATCGCGTGCCGGCTTTTGGCTATCGCGTGGCGGAAAAAGATAAGCCCGGTCGTTTTAATGTCGAGCTAGCTAATGAGTTGGGCATTCCTTCGGGGCCGCTCTACGGTAAGCTAAAGCGGGGTGAAACGGTGACGCTGCCAGACGGCCGCAGCATCAATGGCAAAGAGCTGTGTGGCGAAACCCAAATCGGGCGCAAGTTTGTCTATTGCACCGACACGATCTATTGCGACAATGCCGTTAAGCTGGCCCAGGATGCCGATGTGCTGGTGCATGAGGCCACGTTTTCGCACCAGGATGCGGAGATGGCCTATCAGCGCCTCCACTCCACCTCGACGATGGCGGCCCAGGTGGCTCTCAGCGCGGGGGTGCAGAAGCTGATCATGACGCACTTTAGCCCACGCTATGCACCGGGGAATGCGTTGGTGTTGGATGACTTGATGGCTGAGGCTCAGGCGATCTTTCCCAATACGCTGATGGCGCACGATTTTATGAGCTATACGATTCCCCGTCGCCCGGTGCCGGAGTTTGCGTCAACGCGCTAGCAGCTTCCTACGGCGGTCATTGATCGGCGGTAAATGAAATGATCAGCGCAGAACGCTATAACTGGGTAGGGGCGCACCGATGTGCGCCCTTGCAGAAAAATGGCGGATAGAAATTCTGATAGAAATTATTGAATTCACAGATCGAATTCACCATCCTCAGCCACACAACTGGAAATGTTGCCCAGTCGGGAATAGCAGTCGGGAATAGCAGTCGGGAATAGCAGTCGGTATGGAAATTTTGTCGGTTACGCTAAAAAACTTCAAATCCCAT
>DATNOW010000796.1:0-3110 GCA_036703515.1 Chroococcidiopsis sp. | reverse complement strand
CTGGATCAAGGTTTCTTCGACAGTTTGCTCGAAAGCTTCGTTGAGCAACTTGCCAATCGAGGGGCAGTCGTCAACATGGCTGATCCCCGCTGCTTTGGCCGCTGCGATCGCCTCGGGCAGGGTGGCAAACTTGCTAAAGGCAATGCCCGTCTTTTCCTGCACCGCATCGTGCATCGTCACCTTGCGCCAGGGTGGGGTGAGGTCGATTTCATGCCCCTGGTAAGGTACCTTCAGCGTACCCAGCACTTGCTGCGCCACTGTAGCAAACAGGTTTTCGGTCAGGGCCATCATATCGGTGTAGTCGCCGTAGGCCCAATACAGCTCGATCGAGGTAAATTCGGGGTTATGGCGGGTTGATACGCCTTCATTGCGGAAGATCCGCCCCATCTCAAACACTTTCTCGAACCCGCCGACTACCAGCCGCTTTAGGTGCAGCTCTGTGGCGATGCGCAGATACAGGTCCATCTCCAGGGTGTTGTGATGGGTGACAAAGGGGCGGGCATCGGCTCCACCGGCCTCGGTCTGCAACACGGGGGTTTCAATTTCTAAAAAGCCCTGTTCTTCGAGATAGCGGCGAATCGCAGCAGTAATTTGGGCCCGCCGCCGGAAGGTTTCGCGCACCTCTGGGTTGACTAGCAAATCGACGTAGCGCTGCCGATAACGCTTTTCAACATCGGTGAGACCGTGCCACTTGTCGGGCAGGGGCAACAGGGCCTTGGTTAAAATCTGGTAGTGGCTGACTTTGACCGAGAGCTCGCCTTTATCGGTGCGCTTGATTGTGCCCTTGACGCCTAGGATATCGCCCGCATCGGTCAAGGTTTTGAGGTGTTCAAAGGCATCGGGGTCGCGATCGCCCATGCTCTCCTGGATGGTTTGCTTTTCGAGGTAAAGCTGGATGGTGCCGGTTTCATCTTGCAGCGTAAAGAAGGCCAGCTTGCCAAAGACCCGACGCAGCATAATCCGCCCGGCGATCGCCACGGTGACATCGACCTCCTCACCCGCGGCCAACTCCGCATAGGTAGCCTGTAACTCGGCGGCATGGTGGGTGACATCCCAGCGGTATTCGTAGGGATTTAAGCCCAATTGACGCAGCTGGGCCGCTTTTTCGAGTCGTGCAGAGCGAAGATCATCGGAAGCCATAGCAAATAAACCAGTGCAAATAAACCAGCGCAAATAAACCAGCAGATCAACCTAAAACATTAGTCTTTTTGGTGGGCAAACTGGTAAGCGCCCACCGCGGATAAGAGCATGGCGATCGCCAGCAGAACCGGGATACTGTACCACGGGAAGGGGGACTGAAACACAGCCGCCCGCAGCCCCAAGCTAGTGTAGGTCAACGGCAAGCAGTAGACAATCGCCTTGAGAATCAAGGGCAGGGTGCTGGGATCAAAAAACGTGGCCCCCAGAAATGACATCGGCACGATCAGGAAATTATTCAGCAGGCCGACGCCTTCTAGCGACTTGACATTCAACCCGACAATCACGCCTAGCCCGGCAAATACGGCACAGTTGAGCACCAGCAGCAGCAAAAACAGCGGATTCAGAAAAGTCAGCTTGCCCGTGAATAAAATCGCGATCAGCAGCACCGAAGCTGACGTCATCAAGCCGCGCACCACGCCCGCCATCATCTTGCCCAAAAACAGGGCCATGGGATGAACCGGCAGCAGCAAAATTTCCTCAAAGGTCTTAGAGTAGAGCCGCTCCCCGCAGATCGAAAACGTCGTCCCGCCAAAGCTGATGGTCATCGACGACAGCGCCACCATCCCCGGCAAAATAAATTCGAGGTAGCTGTTGCCGACGGGGGGCTTGACGCTCATAGCGCTGCCCAGCCCTAGCCCAAAGCCAAGGATATAGATCAGCGGCGATACCAAGCCTGAGGCGATCACCTGCGGCAGGCGGACGCGCAAATCAAGCCAGTCTCCCCAAAATACAGTCAGACTATCGCTGAGGATGCTGCTGACTTGAGAAGTCTTAAAGGTTTGCCCAAACTGCAAAGACGGTTGAGAAGTCACGGGTCTAGACTACAATTCACAAAAGTTTATTCTTCATTTTGGCACCTTGAGCGCGCAATCCACCGGATCTGATTGGGAACTGGCTCAGAGCGTCCGATCACACCAACACGCATTCGGCTTTGCCGCCTCGCAGACAATGGTGCTCGGAGACTCGCCCGATTGAAAGCGCTAATCGGAAGTGCTGATCGGAAGCGCTAATCGGAAGCATTAAATCGAAAGCGTTAGAGTGAAGGAAGATCCCGTTACAGGCGCGCAGGTTCTACACTGGATGCAGAACAAACTGAATCGAGCTAGCTGGTACCATGGGCGCTACCCGATGGGAATTGTACCCAGGGCAGCATTTTGAAAACGCTTGCCGTGCATACTGTACTCAAGTGACTATCATTCAAGTGACTGCCATTCAAGTGACTGCCATTCAAGCGACTTGATTCACACGACCGAGACATACTCCCTTACCGATTGACTGAGACGGTTAGCTATGAGACGTAGACCCAAAGCACCCAACAGACCTTCCATGCGATCGCCTGAACGAGACCGAATGTCAGACAGGCCATCGGATAGGAGGTCGGATAATATGTCAGAAAAGCCCGCGATTCTCTCTACGGTCAACCTATTCATCGTAGGGGCCGTGTTTATCTTAGGAATCGGGTTAGGGGTACTCTTTAGCTCATCCACGTCGTCAACCACCGGGAATATCGCCACCCGCTATGACCTGGATAAGATGGCCCCCAACCCCGAAATTTGCGCTCAGTTTGGGGCCAGCGCTGTCGCCATGGACATGCGCGCCTTTGTCACGCTGAACCCGATTGCCGTTTATATTTCGCGGCCCAAAACCGAGCCGGGCTGTATTTTGCGCAGCTCTAACTGGTCAATTTTGCAGCAGCGCAACCTAATCGACCAAAAAGCGGTGAATGAATGCCGCAACCGCATGAACACCTTTGGGTTCGTCGGCGATCTTGATGCCCGTGATCCAAAAGTAGATTGCGTTTACCAAAACGATGCGGCCGAAAACCTGTTCCTCAACCAATCCGGTGGTAGCGCACCCCCGCCGGAAACCGAGCGGTTCTAAAGTATCATGAGTTCGCAAGCATAGGAGGG